>JARYMD010000227.1 GCA_029907285.1 Verrucomicrobiota bacterium
CCCGACATTTGCCGGCATTGATTACCTTGTGCTCGGGGCTGCATTCGCAGGTACCGTATCACTCCGAATGCCGACTCAGCGGTTGAGGGTTCTTGGCGTCTGGCTGCTCTTGATCTGCGCTGCGCACGTAGCCTACCTGTCAGTGGCAGCGGCTTATCCCTTTTGGAGCAAATTGCTGCCCACTGTGAGTGTCAAACCGGCTTTTCCGGGCTCGCCGCCGGGCACAAAGCCGCTCGGCGAAATGTTGTTGTGGAATCTGCCTTTGGTCGGATTGTTGCTTCACGGTTCGGTCACCGCATTCACCGCAAAGTACATTGGCCGTCGTGTCGTCGTGGAGACCGGCGGCGGCAGCACGTCAATACGATCTGAGGCCAGGCCGGCCAGGAAGTTGTCTGCTGAGGGCACCGGGAGGATTGAACTCCTGTTGAGACCGGGCAACCGCTGGCAGGTGGCTGCGGCTTTGCTCTGCATGGCTGTGCCTGCAGTGACCTTGCTGAACCCAAGACCGCTAAGTCTGGAGGGGCGGAAGATCGTTGTATATGAGAAAGGCTTCCTGAACTGGCTGAAACCCAAACACGGCGAGTACGGTCGCCTTTCGGTTGGGATGTACGGACTATGGCCGGCATTTTGTCAGAGCTACGGAGCGCAGTGCGTGATTTCGCCCGATCTGTCGGAAACTGACCTCAACGGCGCCGACTTGTTGGTTCTGATTTTCCCAAACCGGCCATGGGAACAAGACCAACTGTTTCGCATCTGGAGGTACGTGCGGAATGGAGGGACGCTGCTTGTGCTCGGCGAGCATACCGTCCAAGAGAAGGGAGGCGGCAATCGGTTCAACGACGTACTCGAACCGACGTCGATGCGTGTCGCTTTTGACTCTGCGATGTTTGCGGTGGGTGGGTGGCTTAATTCCTACGAAGCCTTTGCACATCCGGCGTCTCTTGGCATTCGCGATGATCGGAACCAGTTCGGCGTTGTGATTGGCGCGTCGGTAGAGGCGAAATGGCCCGCCCGTCCGTTGATTCTTGGACGGTACGGTTGGGCCGATCCGGGAGACACCGCCAACGATGAGTCGCGCGGGGGATCGATGATGGGAAACCAGAAGTACGACGGCGGGGAGAGAATCGGTGATCTGCTGCTCGCTGCTGAGCAACGACTCGGCCACGGACGCGTCGTCGTGTTCGGCGACACCTCCGGTTTCACCAACGGCATTCTTTACGGCTCGCACCAGTATGTAGCCGCGCTCCTGGCCAGCCTGTGCAACCGGTCTGAATTCGGAGTATGGCGAACATTGGTAACAGGCATTGGCTTGCTGTTGCTAGGGTGGCTGCTGACACGCTCATGCTCGCTTGAGTGCATCGTGGTTGCAGGGCTGCTGTTTGCGGGGTCGGCAACCGCCTGCGCCATGTGGACGGCGCGGATGGCGAATCTCTTGCCTGACGGGCGCCGGACCACGCCGAACTCCCTTGCGTATATCGACACTACACACCTGGAACGGGTTAGCGGCGAGTCCTGGCGGCTCAACGGCTTGGGCGGGCTTCATCTGACACTCGTCCGCAACGGTTATTTGGTGCTTGGGTTACCTGAATTCACCGAGGAACGGCTGCAACGTGCCGGGCTCTTGTTCTCTGCCGTTCCCGGCAAAGCGTTCTCGGCCAGGGAACGGGCGGCTGTGCGCCGCTTCATTGAGAACGGCGGCATTTTCATAATCACCGTCGGATGGCCCGAGTCGGCTGCAAGCCGATCATTGCTATCGGACCTTGAGTTCTACGTCGGCGGCATTCAGGCCGCCGAGGGAGGCGGAACCGAGCCAAGGCCGTTCGGCCATTTCAAAGCGCCATACTTCAACGGGGGCGATTACATGGCTTATGTGCGGTTCCACGCCGCATGGCCGGTCGAGTCCTCCGCCCCAGACGCGCAACCGCTTGCTTACGGTCCCCGCGATGCTCTGACGCGCAAGGACCCGGCTGTGATCCTGATGCGCCATATAGGCCGAGGAAAAGTCATCGTGGTTGCCGACAGTGAATTCGCGACGAATCAGAACCTCGAACACGAAGGTGGCCAGCCATTCGAGGGTCTCCGTGAGAACGCGGATTTCTGGCGCTGGCTGCTCGCCTATGTAAACGACCAACCGGCGTGGAACCCACCAAGGCCAAGCGCGCAAAACGCGCCAATCTCTGCACCGCAGCGCAATCCGTGAGCTTCCTGTGGACAGGTCTGTTTCTGCTTTCTGCATCGTTGATGACAGGCGCCGGATACTACCGCGCTTCGGCACCGTCAACTGCCGTCATTTTGTTGATGGCCGGCACTGCGCTGATACTGTGGTCACAAGTTGGTCCGGTCGTTTCCGCCAGATACCACGCCACAGCAGAGGCGCGGTTTCGCGTGCCGGTTGGCTTACCGGGATGGCGGTCATCTCTCATCTGCCTGTTGGCATTGATACCAACTCTGTTGCTATTCCCGTGGCAACAACGCACTGCCGGGCTGTTGCTGGCGGTGGGTTTGATCCTTGGCTGGACAAAGCGCACATGTTCTGGCGGTCCAAAGCCGGCCAGCAGTAATGTACCTTGCCAGGATTTCGGAACGCAGAACAACATCCTCAAATCCGACACGCCAGGCTGTTTGCACGACGTGCTCAGTGTTCCGCTCCGATATGCCATTGCGGGCGGGCTGATCCTGTCTGGCATCATTTTGTGGGTGCAGATGGTTGCGTTGCTGGCATACCGGACATGGACTTCGTATTCGCACGAGATGCCATGGCCTTTACCATCCTTGCTGGCTTTGCCTGTTCGGCTCATAGGGGTTGAGACTTCTGTTGAGAATAGCTCAATAATGCTGTTTACGATGCGGCAGGTGCATGCCCTCGGGGTCACGTGGGAGCTGGTTCTCGATCCGATCACTTTCGGTTTCCTGGTTTCGAGTGCAGCGGTCTTGTGTTGGCTGGCTATTCAACGTGTGCCCGCGACAGCCGCTGATTCGAGTCCGCGAATGGACATCCGGCCGGGCCGTAAACCGGGAAACAAAGAGCTCGGACCGAAAGCACGAAGCTCCTCCGCGATGAGCGTGGGATTCTGGCGAACCTGTGGCACACTCTTTGTACCGTGGGTCGCAGCAGTTGCAGTATGGTTGCCGATACGTGTGATGGTGCTTGTTGGGTCACTTCTTCACCGCGCCCTCATCACTGAGTATGACGAACCGCTGGACCTTATGCGACCCTTTTGGGACACCCGAGTCCTGGTATGTCTTGGGCTGCCATTGGTGTGGGTACAGGCAAGGTGGTTGCGAAACAGAATGGCGTTCCCATCGGCAACATCAACGGAGTTTGCCAGACAATCTCAAGAGCCGTGGTGGCGAATGCCTGCGTGCGCTGCGGTGGCCCTTGCATGTTTGACTCTGGGTGTTCTGTGGGACCCGGTCGGCCACAGAAAACAAGGCCGCGTTGTGGTGGATGAGTACCATTCAAAATGGGAACCCACGGACAAACCGTTCGACACCGAGTACTACGGTCACCTTTCAGGCTACAACTACGCCTGTATATATGACTACTGCTCGCGCTTCTACTCGATGTCGCGCCTGACCAACGCGGTCGATGAAGCCAGTCTCGCAAACGTTGATGTGTTTGTTGTCAAGGTCCCGACCGAACCCTATTCGGACTCTGAAATCGACGTTCTTGTGCGGTTTGCCAGGCGCGGCGGCGGCCTGCTCTTGATCGGTGAACACACTGACGTGTTTGGCACCGGCTACAACCTTAATGCAATCGCCAGACGGCTGGGATTCGAGTTCCGTTACGATTGCCTGTTCGGGATCGACTCTTTCTTCGACCAATACTTCCTCCCGCCATTTGTCCCTCATCCTGTTGTTCAGAACTTGCGGGGCATGGATTTCGCCACTTCCTGTTCGATCCACCCCTTTCAGTTCTGGCGCGGGCGCAGCGTGATCACATCCGCTGGATTGAAGAATTCCATGGCTGACTACCACGCCAGCAATTACTACCCGCAAGCGACAGACCACGCTGCCATGCGTTACGGCGCGTTCGTTCAGTTGTGGGGTGCGCGGATCGGACGGGGACGCGTTCTCGCTTTTACCGACTCAACCATTTTTTCCAATTTCTGCACGTTCGAGCCCGGCAAGTCCGAGCTGATGCTTGGAATGCTCGAATGGCTGAACCGGCAGGATGCCATCGGAAATCCCCGAATCACGCTGCTGCTGTTGGGCGCACTTGCAGGCGCGTTCGCTGTAGCGAGCTTGAATCGCCGCCCGATTGACCTTGTGCCAGTGGTGGCTGCTGCAATCGCTGCATGGAGCCTCACGTCCCTTGGCGTCAGAACAGCTCAAGCCTCTCGGTTTCCGTTCCCTGCACGCCAACGTCCGTTCGTCCAGGTGACAATTGACCGCACCGCGTGTCAGTGCCCACTTTCCAAGAACGGTTTCATCGAGGGAAAAAACAATGGTTTTGGAATCTTCGAAAGATGGATTCTGAGGTTGGGGTATTTCACCCGCCGTGTTGCAGGCCCGGAAGCACTGGACGGAGATCTGGTGGTGTTCATGTACCCGGACAGAGCCGTTGGCTCGGCCTACGTCGAACGCCTGCGCAGGTATGTTGAGAATGGAGGGCGAGTGCTGGTGGTCGATTCAGCACAGAACACAAACTCAACTGCCGCACTAATTCTTCATGCATTTGGACTTTCCCAGAAACCGCACCCCGAACCCAACGGCGTGCTTCGCGGTCCGGAGATGTTCCCCGCCATTCAGGTTGAGTCTGCCAACCAGACTCTGGGCGGGTCCCCGTTCGTTTTGCTCAATGGACTTCCGGTGGCGACGTTGACGCGCCACGGGCGAGGCAGTGTTGCACTCGTTGGTTTTGGGGAGCGGTTTACCGACTCGCGAATGGGCGTTACCGGCGACGTTGTTCCTGACTTGGAGCTGAGGAAAGTCTTTGACTTCCAGTTCGCACTCATACGCGGTTTGGTGGAAGACCGGATCCCGCCAAGCACGGCGCTTGGTGGTGCTCCGTAGTCTCAGGCTCCGATTCAACCAGCGACGCAGCCGCGAACGTCAGTTCGCGGCACGCCTGGCCCGGATGCTTCATATTCACCAGGGTGTATGTGCATCCGGGCTGGCGGGCTTTTCCAAATTCGCGCCAGATGGGGCCCTGGCGAGCGATCTTGCGCTCCAAGACCCGACCTTCTGGCAGCGTAGCGACGCTTACGCGCGGATTTTGGGGAATAACCTTGCTTTGACAATGCCCATGGAGCAGGCTACAAATCGATCATGGGTGAGACGCTGTATCCATCAGGGCCATGGACCGGGTTCTACAACTACTCGCCGTCTGACAAGCACCGGATGGACCTGAACCTCGAGTTTTGCAGGGGACGGCTAACCGGCTGCGGTATCGATGATGTCGGACGGTTCCTGGTCAAGGGCCGCTATGACGCCTCGGCAGGCGAATGTCACTGGATAAAGACCTATCCTGGGTCACACGATGTCTTCTATCAGGGTTTCCGCGAGGGCAAGGGCATTTGGGGAACATGGAACATCGAGTTTGGAGCCGGAGGACACGGCGGATTCCACATCTGGCCAAGGTGTTCGTCAGACGCGGACGCTGTGGCGGAAAATGAAAGAGCGCCCATCGAAATCGTTCAACCTCAAAAGGTCTGTGCGCCAACACATGTGGCTGTCGCTCTCAAGTGCCCTGTTCGACCCCGCGCGGTGGAACCGCTTGGCCCGCATGTTTCATAATCCTGTAAAGACGCCTGCATCGCAGACTACTCAGGCTATACTATTATCCCTCAGAATCTGCGCAGGTTGCGCAAGTTCTCTGCCATTGGAACGATCTCGCTCTCAAGTTCGTGTTTTCGATCTCAAATCCGAATCTGTTGGCGACGAACTCGCCCCATACAGCGGGGCGCGGGGCAGGGCTGTCCGTGCAACCCGGGCGATCGGCTCGCCAAGATCATTCGGTTGCGGCTGCGCCGCGCTGTGAAATAGGGCTTAGGCAGTTGGAACGGGGATTGGTTGAGCATACGGGCCTCCGTGAGTATTTGGTCGATTGCCTGGTGAAGCACCTGGAGAGTGTCGCACAAGAGATGAGGAACATTTACTTGACAGGGCGGCTCTGCGGAGGCAGCCAGACCCAGACCATGCCAGCTTCGGTTTTGAGGTCTGGGATACAGCGGAAGTACTTTCGCTTTTTCTTGCAGGAGCCGCCCTATCCCATGCAGCCTTCGGGGCGTTAAATGAACTGGATTGCGATCGGCCAGTGTTGTGCGTTTCTGGTGTGCGCCAGCGCAAGCGCCAGCAACAAACCCACGATTTCGCAAAGCGCCAGCCGTCCGTATCTGGACCTGGCAGCTTGGGCGCGCACCAATTCACTGCGCATGGTCTGGGAGACCAACGGGCGGGACCTCATGCTGACGAATCGCTCCTTGCGCCTTGCCTTTGCTCTGAATTCGCGCCTGGCCGAAGTCAACGGAGTGAAAGCATGGTTGTCGTACCCCGTGATTCCGCGTGGCACGAACGCCGCGATTTCGCTTCTGGACGTGCAGACACTTATTCGCCCCATCCTCACCCCGGTCCGCTACCAGGCCCCGCGCCAGGTTCGTGTGGTTGCCCTGGACCCCGGACACGGAGGCAAGGACAAAGGATATGAGACTCCCAACTACCAGGAGAAAACGCACACGTTGTTGCTCGCGCGGCGAATTCGCTCGTTGCTTGAGGCAGCCGATTTGAAAGTGGTATTGACGCGTTCGAGCGACACCTACGTCGATCTCGACGACCGCGTTGCGCTGGCAAAGCGGCAACGCGCCGATCTGTTTGTGAGCCTCCATTACAATTCCTCTGGCAACGGGCGCGCCGAAGCCAAAGGTGTCGAGACCTACTGCGTTACACCTGCTGGAGCCACTTACTGATAGGCATTTGCTTTTTCGACGTGGTCGGAGTGTGCCTGGCCCGGTATGGCCATTCAAGGCGAAAC
>JARYMD010000228.1 GCA_029907285.1 Verrucomicrobiota bacterium
CTACCTGCGGCGGCGTTGGACCAACGAGAACATTGCGCAAAAGAGGTTTTCCTGCTCGACCTTCATGATGTATCTGGGCGTGGAAGGGAGGTTCGACCAGCTCGCTCACCACAACATTTACATTGCCAGAGACTATCGACGGAATCTCCTCGAAATAGAAGAACAGCATGTGTTGTCAGAGGACCCGTCGTTTTACGTCGAGAATCCTGTCCGGACCAATCCGACGATGGCGCCGCCCGGGCACAGCGCTTTGTACGTGCTGGTTCCTGTGACGCATCAGCACCCGAACGTGGACTGGTCGAAAGAAAAGTCCCGGTTCCGCGAACTTGTGTTCAGGCAGCTCCCGAAAATCGGTTTGCCGTCGGACCTTGCCAGCCGCGTTCGCTTTGAACGTGTTGTGACGCCAGTGGATTGGGAGAGCAAACTGAGCATTTACCTCGGCGCAACGTTCAACCTCGCGCACAGTTTCAGTCAAATGCTCCATTTCCGGCCGCAAAACAGGTTCGAAGATTTGGAGCGAGTGTACCTTGTCGGAGGCGGGACGCATCCCGGCAGCGGCCTGCCGGTGATTTTCGAATCCGCGCGCATCAGCTCGCGGTTGCTGATCAACGACCTGCTTGCTTCAGCTTCCTGATGACTTCCTGAAGGCCGCCTTCAACAGGCTCGATTTCTATCGGCTGCTTCGGTGTCTTGGGCGTGTCAGGAGCAGTTGGAGCCGGGCTCGAGGGCGCGCTCTTGGGCGCAACAGCAGCAATTGCCGGGATTGGGGATTGACCGGCGGCGATTGATTCCACAGGCTCGGTGTCAGGGCTCTCGTCAGCCTGGCTTGGGATGTGCCAATGCTTTTGCTTGGCCATCCACTTCTGGTAGCGGTCGAACGTCCACATATCATGCTCAGCGCCGGTTTCGAGTGCCTGCGGGATTCGGAAAAACTCGCGGTTCCGGATAAAGGCTTTGACGGGCATTGTGGGGCGCAGGATTTCGCACTCGGGGAGTCGAATTCCCAAATCCGCGCGGAAACGCAACCGCTGGCAGACAACTGCCACAAGACAATCGGCAAGCTGCGCGCAGATGTTGTTTTGGATTTCGGCGGGGAAAGCCAGCACTATGCGTTGCAGCGCCTCGGCACAACTGCCCGAATGCACAGTCGCGAAAACAAGGTGGCCTGTCTCCGCCACATTCAGCGTCAGCCGCATCGTCTCCGGGTCACGCATCTCGCCCACCATCAGGACGTCCGGGTCCTCCCGCATGGCGTCCAGCAGGGCTTGCTCGAAGCTGGGCGTGTCGCGGCCCACCTCGCGTTGCCGGATGAACGCGCGCCTGGGCCGGAAGGTGTACTCGATGGGGCTTTCAATTGTGACGACGTGCCTTGCCTCGGTCACATTTATTTCGTGAATCAGGGCCGCGAGAGTCGAGGATTTGCCGGACCCGGTTGGGCCGCTGATCAGGACCAACCCGTGCGTGGGAACGACAAGTTTCTTCAGGTCCGGGTGGAGATTGAGCCGCTCGATTGTCGCTTGAAACGAGGCGAGCAATCGAATTGCCAGCCCCACGCCCCGTGCGCTGTGCAATATGTTGAGCCTGCACCTGACCCCGGCAATCGTCCGCGAGCAATCAAACGACCGTTTTTGCTCGAAAACAGCCCAGTGTTCGGTCCCGACGATTTCCATGGCCATCGCTTCCAAGGCCGCCGCGGGAAGCGGCTCTCCAGCAACCCGCAGCGCTCCACGCACGCGAAATGCGGGCGGCAAACCGGGCTCCAAATGCAGATCGCTGGCCCCCTGTTGGCGGGCAGTCGTGACCAATGATTCAAGGCTTTCCGTGTTCATGGTTCAAATCACGGGGCCGCATCCTCGCCGCTTGAACAGCAGCGGTTCACCGATGCCAGTCAAACGCACCCTGTTTGACGGCATACACGTACGCAGCGGAAAGAACAACCAAGAAACCTATCATCCCGGAAACCGCCAACGCGGCAGTCTCGGGATTCGCCAGCATCTTCCGGTACACAACAGCCCACGGGTACAGGAAAACCACCGCAACATCAAACAACAGAAAGAGCACCGCAACAATGTGGAACCGAATTGACGTTCGAGGCGTGCCCGCGCCGACAGGGACCATGCCGCATTCGTACGGAAGGTCCTTGGTTTTCGAACGCCGCCCTGCCTGGCCCAAAAGAGCCGAACTGACAAGCATCCCGGCGGTGAACACCACCGCCGCTCCAAGAAGTATCAGAACAGCAAGGTACTGGTTCAATTGCGAGTCCACACACGCAAACTAGAAACCGACGCGCCCGTTTACAAGCGCAAACATTCAGCCCGGCCCAGCCGTAACCAAAGTTGGCTGAGGGGCACCGAGCCCGCGCCTGCGACCGTTGATGTGCGGTTCGGTGTTGAACGTTGCGAGTTGAACGTTGGACGTTGAGCCTTTCCATCGGTCCATCCGGTGAGACGTCTGTTTGGGAACGTACAACGTGCAACGCTCAACGGACAACTTTCAAAGGTGTGACTGCTCAATGAATGCTCAATTGAAAAGCCGCCTAAAGGCGGCACTCTAACGGCCGCGGGCGTGGCATCGCCCAAAGTGCGGGACAACCGATCGCCGTTAGAGTTCCGCGTTTACGCGGAAATGAAACACTGCCAGTCACAGCTCCGGCGCGCCCTACCTGCATGCAAGGTTTCATGCACGGTGGGGCTCGCTGTCCCCAGCGAGCCGGAACGCAACAAAGTGCCTGGCACTTTATTTGAGTCCACACCCAAACAACGTGCCTGGCACTCTATTTGCGTCTTCCAAAGGAGGCGCCGAGGTGCGTTGCCCGCCTTGCGTAAACTTCTCTGACAATGTGTCTGTCCCCTTCACGGTTCTCTTGTTTCCACGGGGACCCACTTCGCTCTGGCATTTGAACGGACCGCGCCACAGAATCCGGTCATGGCGTTGATGTTGCCGCGTACAAGGTCTTGCTTTGTTTGTGGCGTCAACAACCCGCTCGGGTTGAACCTCGGCTTCGAGGTCGAAGGCGACACTGTTGTTTCACGGTTCAGATTCTTGCCCCAACACGCCGGGTTTCGAACCGCAGTGCACGGCGGATTGATTGCGACGGTGCTGGATGAAGCAATGGTTTGGGCCTGCGGCGTCCGCATCAGACAGTTCACCTACTCCGCGGAAATGACGATCAGATACCACCACACGATCGCGCCGGGCCAGGAAGTCAAAGTGGTCGGGGCCATGACAGCAAACCGCAAGAACAGGCTGTTCGAAGCGAAAGCGGAAATCGTCAGTGCCAACGGCGAAATCCTCGCCTCCGGGACCGGCAAATACCTGCCTGTGCCGCGAAACCTCGTGGGTGAAATGCTCAGCGATTTTGTCGGCGATATCGGCAAATTCATCGATTGACCCGCATATTTCGCAGCCCGGCACAGCCGGAGCCAAAGCAGCCTGAGGGGCACCGAACCGGCGACTGCGACCGTTGACGAGCGCCGCGCTGTTGAACGTTGTGAGTTGAACGTTGGACGTTGAGCGTTCCGGTCGGTACAGGTAATGGGACGTCTGTCTGGACACGTTCAACGTGCAGCGCTCAACGTACAAAGGGGTCCTGCACAATGAGTGCTTGTTTCAAGTCCACCTTTAGGCGGAACAGTTTGATGAAAGGCAAACGGCGCGCCAGCTAACGCCAAACCTCAAAGCTTGTACCCAATGTCGCGCAGGAATTTCTTGCGCCATTGACGGTCGTTTTCCTCTTCAACGCCTTTTGGCGACGCGCCATCCACCACGCCAAGAATGCCTCTGCCCTGATCCGTTTGGGCCAAAACGACCTCGACCGGGTTTGCAGTTGCGCAGAAGAGACGACAAACTTCAGGCACAGCCTTGACGGCGTTGAGGACGTTGACCGGATAGAACCCCTCGCCCAGGAACACCACGAAACTGTGGCCCGCACCAATGGCAAGCGCGTTCTTGCGCGCCAGTTCGATCATGGCCGGGTCCGTTCCGCTCAGCCGCACAAGGCATTTCCCCGAAGCCTCGCAAAACGCAAGGCCAAACTTGATCCCCGGAACGGCGCCGACCAACGCCTCGTGGATGTCCTCGACGGACTTGATGAAGTGGGTTTGGCCAAGGATCACATTTATCGGGTCCGGCTTTTCGATCTTAACTGTGAGGATTCTGACGTCCATATGACAGGCATGTTGCCGTCACGCACGCCGAATGTCAAATTGCAGTCGGTCCCGGCAGCGGGCCGTGCAGGGACGAGAGGGAGCACCTGAGATTTGTCCGCACGACGCCTCGGCCAATGCATCGGCAGCGGGGCCATCAAGGGCGGTTCTCGATCACCATATTGTCAATGTAAAAAACCGCCGTGTTCGTTGCGTAGCTCAGGAACCCAAGCCACTGCAAATCACGCCAATTCGGTGAACGCGGAGGAAGATTGGAGAAAACCATGGGCGCTTTGCCGGGCATGGTAATTGTGAGATTCCATGTGTTCGTCCCCTGATCTCGCAATGGGCTCTGCATTGCGACGTGCACCCACTCGTTGGTTGGCAGGACAAGCAAATCACGCCCGGCTGCCTGCAGTCGGCCGTCCTTTATGGTTAAGCTCGGTCCTGCAAGGAACGGTGTTGCCCCATCCCGCCATTCGTGCGAGAAGAATGCTCCGGCACCAACCCTTAGATCGAATTCCACTCGCGTCGTTCCGGAGCGATGGTTAGGGGTGTAGAAGAACACCGGGTAATACGCCTTTTCGAGCCCCGGGGCGTCCGTGACTTTCAGACATTGAGTGCCCGTTGCTGCCAACTCGTTGGTAACAGCGACAGATTCACCCCTCCACTCCATATAGACTGTGGCATCTTCGGGACGCGATCCAACGGGCGTGTCTTCGAATCCATCTTTCAGGTCCAACGGCGGTGGTGGTGGCGGAGTCGGGGCCACGGGAGGCGGTTGAGGAGCACGCACGGAGAGCCGGCGCCACGATCTTGCGCCTTGCACTCCGGCGAGCGACGGATCAAACGGAACAAAACCGATTTGCCGGGCGGGTGAATTAGGCCGCAAACGAAAATCGTCGCGCTCTGGCGCCAAAAACCCCGGGTCTGCAATCAGCGAATTGCGGTCGCGGCCGCGCTTTTGCCACTCCTTTAGATTCATGCCGGCGAAGGTGACCTCGGCGCCGCCGGCGTTCCAATACAAGTTTTCGTCCTGGTCAATTTTGCCTTCTTTCCACGCGCCTTGGATGAGCCTGCCCTCGCGCCAGTAAACAATGTTACGCTTGAAAGTGAGCGAGTGCTGCTGATCTACGACGGACAGCCGGACTTGATCCTCTTGGGCGAGAGCGAAGATGTTGTTAACAGCGACGTTGTCGCGGCCGAAGTTAAGGTGAAACCCGCTGTGTTTTGTTCGGTAGGTGAGATTGTTTTCGACGCGGATGCCGCTGCTGGCGGCGTCGAGGTAAATCCCAAACCCACCCGCTCCGTATAAATCGTAAGGCTCGATATCGTGGATGACGTTGTTCCGAATGACCGTGCCGGTGCACACACCCAGCGTGTAAACACCGCCAAGGTCGCTTAATACCCGCTTGCCAAGGTGATGAATGTGGTTGAACTCGACCCGGTTGCTCACTGCCAAGCTTCTGCCGTAGTCCCACATCCAACCAACCGAGACACCCGAGTAGAAAAGGTCGCTGATTTCATTGTGCGAAACGGTGTTGCCGCCGGATTGTCCAACCCACACGCCCACAGCCCCAGCGTGCACAAGACCGCCGTCGCGAATGAT
Organism: Verrucomicrobiota bacterium; assembly: GCA_029907285.1. GTDB lineage: Bacteria > Verrucomicrobiota > Verrucomicrobiia > Limisphaerales > J093 > JAAYVR01. The sequence goes on from JARYMD010000228.1 coordinate 5,755, forward strand.
GTTGTTTTCGACCGTAATCCGCGTGCTATGTCCGGTCGGGTCTCTGCGCGCAAACTGCTCGCCAATCTTCACACCGCCGGCGCCGAGGTCGCTCATCAGCATTTGACTCACCTGACAATCGAGGCACCCTTCCCGGAACCAAACTGCGTAAGTGCCGGTGTGCTTGATCGTGCCGTTCTTGATCGACACGTTCCGGGCGCCATCAAGCATGATCGCAGCCGGCACCCAAAGAGCCGCCTGCGGATCGGAATTGCCCGTCGCAGGCAGCACATATTGGTTGTGAGAAAAGGAGAGCCCGTCCAACACAATGTTTTCAACAAACCGGCCTTTCGATGGTTCACCCTTGAAACGCACAAGGTCAAACAACACCGGCGCGATCACCTGCGCCTTCTGCATTTGTTCACCCGGCATGGGGCGGTAATAAACAGTCCCATCCGGGTCAAGATACCATTCGCCGGGCGAATCAAGCGCTTGCGGAAAACCTTCGATGTAATACCTCTGCCCGTTCCCCCATCTTGCAAAAGGCCAATAAGCAGGCCCGGTAAAGTAAATCGTCGCCGTGTCCGCGTCCACACGGGCAACGCGGTGCCTTGAAATCTCCCATGAATGGTACACGACAACCGTCACATTCGACAGTTGACGCGGACTCAGGCGCAAAAGAGGCTCGATATCCTCTTTTCTGGCCTTGAACGCCTGTTTTCGCCAGTCAATCCGCTGACCCGAACCGGTTTCCGATCGCTCTTTCACCCGGCCTTGAACGTAGTAGTAGAACCTGTTCGGCGACCGCGCCGGTTGTGCGCGTCGGCCGTTGACCCAAAGTTGCTCGAAATACCAGTTCGTGCCCCCGTCCAAAGGCAGCTTTGTTTTCCAAACGCCATCCTCTGCAGGCTGCCAACCGGTAACAAGCCGTCCGCCGCTGAAAACCGGCTTCGCCCCGGGCGCAGCTTCATAGACAATCGGGGTGTCAGGGCCGCCGCTGTCCTCCGGCGTGAGTTCGAATGTCTCCTTCATCCAATACTCTCCTGGGGCGATGGTAACCCGCACAGGCGCTGTAAGCGCCCCTCGCGCTTTCAATCGCCGGACGGCATCGCGCGCACCGGCCAACGAGGCCAGCGGCCCGTCCGTGCCGGACCTGTTTGGTTTCGCCAAACGGCCCGACCATGCGTCGTTCCCATTGGGCGCCACGTAGAGCTGTGTGTCAGAAACTTGCGGCCTT
>JARYMD010000229.1 GCA_029907285.1 Verrucomicrobiota bacterium
GTGGCTGAAGGTCTTGGGGGGCAGGAGCCGGGGGCGTTGCCCGTTGGGCGACTTTGGTTCCGGCTACGTCGGGCTGGGAAATATGCGGGCCAAGGCGTCTTATTTCCCGGGCTGTTGCCCCTGACTGGGGAGTGAAGCCCCTTCGGCACGATGCGTATGCACGGCTGGAAATCTGTGGGTCATGCAGCAATGGGGGACACACAAAGCAGCCAGCTGGTCGGTATCTCTTGCGTTGATTTTCTGTTCGATTCGCGGATGTTGTTTGTGAGACACATGCGGTGTGCAGAATTCAGATGCCATTGCACTGGGTTTGATTGTGGGTTTTGCGGCTGCTGTTTTTGCGGTCTCCATCGCAATAGGGGTGGTCATCTGTTTTCTGCTGATGTCGTGTTTCAAGCGCATACCGGCCGCGCATCGGAAGATGGAGCCGGCGTTGGTTTGGCTGCTGCTGATCCCGGGTTTCATGATTGTTTGGAATTTCTTTGTGTTCCCCAAGCTCTCGGAATCTTACCTGTCCTATTTTACGGCGCAGGGGAGAAGCGATGTTGGCGATTGTGGGCGCGGCTTGGGGCTTGCGTATGCAGTTTGCTGTGTGTGCTCGATGATTCCGTACATTGGGATTCTGGGGGGCTTGGCTGCGCTTGTGCTGCTGATTCTCTATTTGGTCAGAGCTTTCGAGCTGAAGAGGCAGATGCCTCGAGTTTAACCTGCGCGCAGCCAGTGCGGGAGCCACGTGGTAAGGGCAGGCACGTATGTTATCAGAAGCACGCCTGCCAGAATCACCGCAAGCATCGGGAGAGTTGCTCGTGCGACTTCGCCAATGGGTTTGCCGAACCTGTACGAGGACAAGAACAGGTTCATTCCGACAGGCGGGGTGAGATAACCCAATTCGAGATTTGCAAGGAACATGATGCCGAGGTGGATCATGTCGATTCCAAACGCTTGGGCGATTGGCACGAGCAAAGGGACGACAACAACGATCGCCGAGTAGATGTCCATCAGGCATCCCACAACCAATAGAAAGACATTGACCACGAGCAGGAACAGGTACTTTGACCTGATGGTTCCTGTGACCCATGCAACTGCCTGATCGGGAATCTGCGCGTCGATCAGGTAATGCGTGAAACCCAGGGCAAGCCCCAAAATCAGAAGAACACCGCCAATCAACAATCCGCATTCGGTCATTACACGGGGCACATCTCTCCACAAACGGAGGTCCCGGTAAATCACCGTTTCGGCAAAAAACGCGTAGAGAGCCGTCAAAGCGGCGGCCTCGACGGGCGTTGCAAAACCGCCAAACAAAGCCACAAGAGCGACCACCGGCAACAACAGTTCCCATTTCGCCGCGTTGACGGCGGCCAATGCCGCACGGGCATCGAATCGCCGGGTTTCGCCGGTTGATTTTGGCCCTGCCAAAACACCCCACCATGCGCACATCCCAACAAGTATCAAGCCGGGTATCAACCCTCCCTGGAACATCTCTTCCATCCTAAGACTGGTGTTGGTGCTGCTGCTCGCGACGATGGAATAGAGAATTGGCGGAAGGCACGGCGGAAACAGCAACCCCAGCGATCCCGCGCCGGTCAGCAAACCCAGCGACGATCTCTCGCTGTAACCCGCACCGCGTAGAATCGGCATCAGCAATCCGCCCAGCGCAAGAATGGTCACTCCCGAAGCGCCTGTGAACGAGGTGAAGAACGCACAGACCAGCACTGTGACTATAGCGGGCCCGCCACGGATTGTTCCGAACAAAGCGTCGAACACAGCGACCAATCGTCGCGCTGCTCCGCCTTCGGCAAGGAAGTAACCTGCAAGCGTAAACAACGGAATAGTCGGCAAAGTGGGGTTCGTGGTGAGCCGGTAATGATTGGTCGGGATGGCCGCTATGGCCTCACCGCCGGACCAGAGCAGGATCAACGCTGCGCCGCCGAGCGCGGTGAATATCGGCGCGCCCAATGCCGTTGTCACCACCAGCACGCCCAATGCCGGCCACCTGAGTTTTTCTGGCGTGATCAAGCCGGTCTCAGGGCACAACAACCCAACTGCGACCACCAGAGTTGCTCCGACGAAGGTTGCCAGCCGCCCCCGCCACGCTTTCCCTCCGTGCCAGATCAATCGCAGCGCCACAAGGGCCAGTCCTATGACAATTACGCTTTGCACCACCCAGAGCGGGATTCCATAGGCAAGTTCTTTGCCCATCTTCCGGCTTGCTCTGACGAACTGAAACGAGGCGAAAGACAAATAGACCGTGATGCCTGCTGCAAAAGCATTGCTGAACGATGCCGCAATGTTCCGCCAATTCAGGGGCAAGTGACTCCGGAGAGCGGACAAGGCAAGCAACCGGTTTTCGCGGGCTGCGATTGCGCCCCCAAACATGCAAACCAGCAGGACCAAATGCTGAACGATCGGAACCGATGCGGGCACGCCCTGTTTGAATGCAAGCCGCGCCACGATTTCCGTGCACGGCAGGAGTGCCATTGCAGCCAACGCGCCAACCACGAGAAGGTTCTCAATCCGGCAGGCCGCAGCCCATGCCGGGTGACCGGCGCAAGACGGGTCTTCTACTGTTGTCGATGCGGGCGTTTCGATCATCGGCGAGAAACCTCACTGGCTTCGGCTTGCGCGGTATTCCTTTATAAGGCGCAATGCTTCGTCGAATATGTCAGTCGGAACAAGCCGGCCGCGGATTTGTGGGTAAGCAGCCTCGGCAGCCGTGCGCCATTCCGATTCCAATTCCGGTGTCATGCGGGTGACTTTGAGGCCGCGTTTTTCCATTGCCCGGACCGATTCTTCACTTTCTTTCCTTCCGCTTTCCTTGATTTCCTTGCCGGTGGCGCTGGCGGCTTCGAGCATGCGCTGACGCAAATCAGCGGGCAGTTTGTCCCAGGCGGGTTTTCTTACGACGCAGGCACCGACCAGTGGCGCCCAGTTGATCTCGAGCATGTAAGGGGCGCGTGTGTCGATCTGGCTTGCGAGGGCGAAAACAGGCGGCGCGGGTGTCGCTTCGATCAAACCGGTTTGGAGACTGGGCAGAATATCCGCAGTTTCCAACGGCGTCGCATTAAACCCGGCGGATTTGTAAATCTGCACCTGATCAGGGCTGCCTGCCCATGTGAAAAGCTTCAGTTTCTTGAGGTCATCGGGGTGTGCCACAGGTTTCTTTGAAAAAAAGCGCACCCAGCCCGCATCAGACCAAAACAACACGACAAAACCCTTGCCTGCGAGCCGTTCTTCGAGCATTGGGCGAAGCTTATCACCGACGTAATTGACCTCCTCAAAGTTGCGGAATCCCATCGGAATGCTCTGCAATCCTGCCACGCCCGGTTCGATTTCAGCCAATCCAACACCGGTCAGCATCGCAGCCTGGATTGAATTGACGTTCATCAGACTGACTGTATCGGCTTCGCCGCCAAGCTTGCCGTCGGCATAAACCACAAGGTCCACTGCGCCATTCGAGAGCTTTTTCCATGCGTCTTTGAGGTTTAGCAGGCTTTTGTGGTAGGTGCTGCCAGTGGGCGCCAATGTCGCGAGTTTGATCCGGTCGGCAGCGCGGCTTTGTGTGCCGAGCATGCCGAATACAATCAGTCCCAACGCCACATGTAATGCGCCAACCAAGACGCGGTGCATGCACTTGAATGGTTTCATAAAATCGTCATGGGAAGATTCGCGCGTTCTGCGCAGACTTCCCGGTGTTTCAATGCGTTTGCCTCAAAAAAACTTCGGTTATCAAGTCCAACACTCCTTTGGATTCGATTGAATTCCGGCGGCGGGCATTCACCGATTCTGCCTGCTTTCTGAATCAGGTTTTTCGGGTATCAAGAACAAATCCGATTCCTTCGACAGGAGCCATCGTGCCCGCCGCTGCATTACGAGGTTTTCGAGCCTGTGCTCGGGCCATGAGTCGGCATTCAACGCAAGAGCTTGTCCCAGCAGTTGCCTGAAAGTATTAAGGTCCTGCTTTTGCACACAAACCGCTTCTGCGTATGCGACCAGAGGCCCTGCCAATGTCCCCTTCGAAAGCTCCATGGCGCGCTCAAAATGCGTCCTTGAACGCTCTACAGCATCGCGCGCAGCGCCCTGCCGCGACATTTCATAGGTGATCAGGAAGCTGTGGATTGCGCCCTGGCCGTAACTCTCGTCCAGCTCAAGTGCTCGGTCGATCATGGCTTCCATCAAAGGAATCTCGGCAAGCAATTGTGGATCGTCCTTGCTGAGAGATATTGCTGCGCCCCATGAAATCGCAGTCCAATACAGGAGCGGGACATCCGATTTCTTCATTGAAAGCAGCGTGTTGTGTGGGTTGGCGTAAAACCGGCACCTGAATCCCGGACGGCCAACCTCAAGGCCGCGCAACCCATAGTCGCGCGCACGAAGGTAAAGCCGTTTTGCCCTTGCACGAAGCGCAGTGGCGGCGGCCAGATCGGTGTCCTCGAGTTCGTCGGCATCTTGTTGGACGAAAGCGTACGCGTACTGGACGAAGCCGCTCGACGCGGCTTTCAGGAGCCCTTTGTGCTTTGGGGTTTCAGCCAGCAAACTTTCCATGAGCTTGAGACTGAAAGGGACTGCCGCGCGAACAAGCTCCGGATCATCATCGCTGCTGAACGTTGTGCCGCCGGCGGCCAGCGCGTTGCCCACCTGGTTGACTGCCAACCTTTTTATCGAGCAACCAGAACCGCAGGCGATCAACATGCAGCATGCGAGAATCGTCACTTTCAGACCAAACTTGTCCATCAACACCATGTAAAACGACGCACTTCTCACTCAGTCGAAAGCGCCGAGTCTCGTTCTTTGACCTGTGCAACGCAAGAGCGAAGTCGGAGAGCTTTTTGGCGCTGCGGGTCACAAAGATGCCGCCCCTGCGGGGCTGGTGGCAAAGCGCACGGCACAGCCACGTTGCGAACTGGTTGCGCACAAGCAAGGCCCATAGGGCCGGCTTTGACAGGCGGCCATGAGTTCGTCATGCTTGCGCGCATGAGCAGAGAAGCCGAACGTTACTTAGCACAGAGAACGCAAGCCTCCAGACGCAGTTTCATCCGGCAAGCCGCGATTTCGGTCGGCGCTTTGGGACTGGGAGGTTCCGCAGCGGAGTCAGCCGAACAAACAGCCGGCAGCGGCACGCCGATGTCTTCCAAAATGCGACTGGGCCTCGTGACCTATAACCTCGCCAAGGATTGGGATGTCCCCACAATAATTCGCAATTGCGAGCAAACCGGGTTCGAAGGGGTCGAATTGCGCACTACACACGCGCATGGTGTTGAGGTGACACTGACGAAGGCTCAGCGCGACGAAGTTCGGCGCCGGTTCCAAGATTCCAAGGTTGCGTTGATGGGATTGGGAAGCGCGTTTGATTACCACACGCCTGATCAGGCAAAGCTGAAGAAAGACATCGAGGCAACCAAGGAATACATCGTCCTTGCCCATGATGTCGGCGCTTCAGGTGTCAAAGTCCGTCCAAATGCTCTGCCACGGGAGGTCCCCATCGAGAAAACATTGGAACAGATCGGACGTGCGTTGCGGGAGCTTGGCGAATTCGCCGATGGCTACGGCCAGCAAATCAGGCTCGAGGTTCACGGGAGCGGCACTTCGCTTGTGCCCCGGATCAGAACGATAATTGACGTGGCAGACCATAAGAATGTCGGCGTTTGCTGGAACTCGAATCAGACCGACCTCGAGGGCCAGGGATTCGATTACAACTTTGATTTGGTGAAACACAAAATTTTCGAAGTCCACATGCGCGACCTCTATCTGGAAGAGTATCCGTGGCGGAGACTTCTGACCCGGCTCAACGAGACGGGCTACACCGGTTTTTGCCTTGCGGAAATCCCTGAGAGCAACGATCCGATCCGCGTGATGCGATACTACCGTGCTTTGTGGCTGGCTTTGCAACAGCCAGGAGGTCGAGCAGCGTGAAAGAACTGATTCCGGTCCTGTTTGAAGGTCCAACGGTTGGCCCGGAAATCTCGGCGGAATGAAGGCACCGGTGAATCCGATGGGAGTGGCCGGTGAGATTTCCGGGCCAGGCGGCAGCACTGCGGTCCCCGGGCTTTCATGGGCCTGAGTTTGGACAAAACCATGGGTTATCCGATTCCAATCCGGGTTTGCATCAAGGCAGATTCTCCAAGTCTGCGAGGTCTTTGTAACGCCCGCTTGCTTTCTTGTTTCGCTTCAGATCATCCAATGGGATGATGTTCACTGGCACGCCGTCCACTGCGGCCACCACGCGCCGCGGGTAAACATCGCTGAACTCGACACCGGAAATGCCAGTTTGGATTTCAATGCAGTTGGGTGGAACACCCATGCGAATTATCCTGTCTTTGCGGAGAAACAGGTCGGGTGTTAGCTCGGGAAGATCGAAACCGAAATCTTTCAGAGCGCTGACAATGCGATTCGCGTTTTCCTCGTTGACGGCAATCCAAACATCCAAATCCCCCGTGGCCCGAGGATAACCGTGATAGGCCACTGCATGTCCGCCTATCATGAGGTACTCAACCCCGCGAGCGTTCAAGCACTGCAAGAACTCTTTGAAGTCCCTGGTCAATGATTTGGGGTCCATAATTCAATTCGCGCAACGCTTCCACATGGCGCAATCGTTCCAATGGTGATCGGCTGTGCCAGTACGTCCGGTCTTCCCTCTCGGCCTCTTCGACTCCGAGCACACGCAGTCTTATTCCCCCACGGCGCACCTGATCGCGCAGTGTCCCTGCTGAGCCGTGGTGACGAGACATTTTCATGAAGCCAACTGTACCAAAACTGTTGTGGCGTGTCTAACGCGCATATTTCTGGATGTTGCGAAGACACCCGCTTCGCAGAATTCTCGGGGCATATGATTATACTGAAAAATCGTTCATCTTCGCGAAGATTCTCAGGCTACTTTGGTTCCGGCTACACCGGGCTGCATTGTTATACTGAAGAGTCATTCATATTTGCGAAGATTTCCACGCCGCGAGTTTTGTCAATTCCTGCGT
>JARYMD010000022.1 GCA_029907285.1 Verrucomicrobiota bacterium
CAGAGGGCTCTGTTCAGCGTGCGCAGGCGCCGGGTCACTGCCCGTCAGGCGACTTTGGTTCCGACTACGCCGGGCTGCGAAATATGCGGGCTAAGGGTTCGCCAAGTATGGAATCGTAAGCGGCCCCTGAGGCAATACCGCCACACGACCGCGCCCGCCCAATCGCGCCAGCTCAGCGCGCACAGCCGCCGAAATGTCATGGCAAGGTTCAAGGTGCGCCTCCCGCACAAGGGCATCCGGCATCGAACTGTAAAGCATCACTTTGCCTTGATTCTGCGCGCGCGCGTGCAAGTAGGCTTCCCATTGCTCCGCGTATGAGAAACCCGGCGCTGCAAGGCCCGACAACAAAGATTCAGTGTCGGGGAACCGCCGGAGCAACTGATGGTAAGGGCTTTCGTTTGGTATCCCTTCGCGGCACTCACAGGCCAATATCAACAGGCCCCCACGCCGCAATATCCGGGCGCCGGCTGTCATGCCTTTCACCCCCTGGTACAGGTTAAGATCAAGCGGATAGCCGCTGTTGGTTGTGACAACGACGTCAAACTCGCAGTTAACCGGCTGCATCGCAGAGCGACGCACAAACTCGGCGCCGGCCTTGTGCGCAATTATCATGTCGCCAGCAAAAACGCCGGTAATCTGCCGCGCGTCGTTGAGCGCCACATTCAAAACAAAAGACCGCCCCAGCCGCAATGCAACGTCGCCGATTTCTTCCCAGAGCGGATTCCCTTCGGTGACCCCAAATGTTGCATTGGGATGGCAGAGGTTCCTGGCAGAGTGATTGCTCATCACAGTTTCAAGCCCCGCACAGCCCGGAATGATGCCTTTTGGACCGCCGCTGAACCCGGCGAAAAAATGCGGCTCAATAAACCCTGTCAATATCCGCAAATCAGCCTCGCATAGATGCCGGTTTATCAACGCCGGAGTCCCATCAGCCATGCGGCCAACCTCAACAAGCTCAGCCCGGTCGTGGCAATCGTGGTTCACCACACGGTAACGCCCGACCACTTCAGGCGTGAGCATGCGTTCGAGTTCGTCGCGGGTGTTGGACCGGTGCGTGCCCGTGCCGTTGAGCAATGTGATCCGGTCCGCCGGCAAATCACCCAAATATTCCAGCAGCCACGGAATCAGGCGGTCGTTCGGTGTTGCCCGCGTAATGTCCGTGAACACGATGCAAATGCGCCTCTTGTTCGCGGCGATCTCCCGCAACGGTTCGGACTCGATCGGTCGTTCGAGCGCAGCAATAACCGCCCCGTGTTCGTCAATTAACCCGGGCTGATGCGCCGGCACAATCACCGTTGTCTGGTCATCCGGAAGGTCTATTGGCAGCCTGCCTGAACCGTATGCAAGGTCGATCTTCATGCAATTCTCCAGCGACGTTCTCGTGCAATTCTCGGCAGCCGACCCTAATTGTCGGCCTTTGACGGCGTCTTGTGTCCTGCAGCTTGAGCTGCCAACCCAAACCTCTTTTCTCAGCCGACGGGGTCGCCACACCGATCTGTTTCCACCAATTAGAATATCGATCCTCGATGCCGCCAAGGCGAATCAGTGTTTTTGCATTCAAGTTGTGGCTTGAGTGTAAACCGCTTGCGTGGTTTATTAGTCCCATGCGTGCAGGGAACTTCCATACGATTGAGGCTTGCCTTCTGATACTCGGAACAATTTCGCTGGTCGTAGGGTGCGCAACCGAACCGGTTACGGGCCGAAAGCAGTTGATATTGCTCAGCTCCTCCCAAGAAATGCAGCTGGGTTTGACTGCGTTCGAGCAAATGAAACGCGAAGTGCCCATCAGCCACGACCCCGCTGCAAACGCGCTCGTCCAGAAAGTCGGCAAACGCATTGCCGCTGTCGCCGACCTCCCCGGCGCCAGTTGGGAGTTCGTGGTTTTTGACAGCAAGGAGGCAAATGCGTTCTGTCTCCCCGGGGGCAAGGTTGGAGTGTACACGGGGATTCTGCCCATTACGCAGGACGAGGCCGGGCTTGCAACAGTGATTGGCCACGAGGTCGCTCATGCAGCAGCTCACCACGGAGCCGAGCGTGTCAGTCAGGCCATGTTGCTCGAAACCGGCGGCAGCGTCGTCAGCTCGTACCTGGGCACAAAAGGCAGCCAAACTCAGGCCGTGTTCAACAGCATCTACGGCATCGGAACACAGGTGGGCATCACTTTGCCCCACAGCCGAACCCAGGAGGCACGCGCAGACGAGATCGGCCTCATTTATATGGCCCGCGCCGGATACGATCCAGAAGCCGCAATCGGGTTTTGGAAGCGTTTTGCCGAGTACAACAAGCGGATGGGCGGCAACACACCGTGGTTCTTGCGAACCCATCCACTCGATGATCAGCGGATCGCCGACCTCCAAAAATGGTTGCCCCGCGCAAAACAAGAGTATCGTCCAGTGAAATAGAGAAACCCCGACCCGATCATGGCCGTTCAGGTTCCTGGAAAGCCGGGTTGGCGGTTTGGCTCCTGTTTTGTGCGCTAATCGCCGGATGCGGAACCGTCCAGCCTGTCCGCAGCCCAACCCCGGTCGGCCGACGTCTTCCGCCGCCAACCTATCCAACCCGCCGTCCGATAAACGCCGCCACATGGCGCGCCGCCGTCCAGTCATGGCTGGGCACGCCCTACAAATATGGCGGAACCGACAGACGCGGCATAGACTGTTCCGGGTTCACCCGGGAAATGTACCGCAGCGTTGCAGGCATCGAGCTGCCACGCACCGCTGAAATCCAGTTCAGCGTCGGTGTGAGTGTCCCAAGAGGCGCTCTTCAGCCTGGAGACCTCGTGTTCTTCAGTGAGGCTGGCAAGGGCATTGTTCACGTCGGCATAAGCCTCGGTGGCGATGAGTTCGCGCATGCGAGTGTTCGCCGTGGCGTGACAATTACCTCGCTCCGAGAATCATGGTACTCTGCTCGCTGGTGCGGCGCCAAACGCGTGATACGTTAGCTCGGAAATCTCCCTGCCCACACTCAGACACACCCATCCATTCAATCCGGTGAGGTTCCCGGGCTAAGCAGTGCCGCGTCCAGTGGATGGCTTGATCAGAGAGCTTTTCCTAGTGACCGAGCCGCACGAGATATTCCGCAGCCCGGCGCGGCCGGCGGCCCTCATTAACTGGCACAGGCGCCGTGTCAGTGCCCCTCAGGCAACTTTGGTTCCGGCTGCCCCGTGCAATTCACACCAAGCCCCGCGGTTTGTAGTCCCGGTCTGGCTTGCAAAGCCCCACCAAAGCACCAGTGTGCCTTCAGTGGGAGCGCACGCGCAAAGTGAATGTTCGGGGAAACAATTCGAAGCCATCAAATGATGGTGCCAGGGGAGGGAATTGAACCCACGACCAAGGGCTTATGAGTCCCCTGCTCTACCGCTGAGCTACCCTGGCAACTCCAAGCAAACAACAGGGAGTATTATGCCCGCGAATTGTCTTTGTGCAAGCGAATTTCCTCTTCACAGGTTTCAAAGTCCCGGCAGCGCTGGGCGCCGCGTTCAACCGCTACTCGTTTCGAGGCACAGAAACGGTGATCACATTTGAAACGCCTGTCCCGCGCGGACCTTGCGGTGTCGGCAGGACAGCATAGACCCGATAACGGTAGGTCACGCCAGGCTGAACATCCATGTCAATCGCCGCGGTTACGTTTTCTCCAGGCCGCCCGATGGCATTAACGAAATCGTCGCACTCGGCCCCGACACACCGCTGCACGATAAAAGCCACCTCGCCCTCGGCGTGGTCCCGCCAGCTAAGTTCCACGCTTGCAGGCGTCACTTTGACCGCGCGCAGGTCGCTGGGCGAGTCTGGCGATGGCGGCCCCGGTGAGGGGCCTTCTCCAGCGGGACCGGATGGAGCGGGCTTTGAGGTGGGCCTTGGTCCGGGCGAATCCAACTGTTGCCTCGCCAGAACGTAACGTGTTCGAATGAACTCTTCCATCGACGTTAGGACGTCCGAATAACCGGCGTCTGAAGGCACGGTTGCCCGCCGGGCAGGGTACGGGTCATCGGCCAACGCAGGGCGAATCTGGTCGTACTTCGCCCTGAGCTTTGGAATGAGCGTTTCCGGCCGGAACCATGTTTCCAATATGGACCGGGCCTGCCTGCGGTACTGCTGCAGCAAGCCAGGGTCCGATACCAACCGTTCCATGAGTGGACGTCCAGGCACAGGCGCCGGCCATGCAGCGTGCCAGCCTTCAAGCACAGGCACTCGACCGAAAGCGTTATCGGCAAATCCGACATCCAAGTCCCACGGGATATAAGTCCAGCGACCATCGCGGGGGTTCAGGTAGAGGTAATAATTGTGCGGTCCCCAGCCGGTGTATTGATCGAACGCTCCTGCAAAGAGCATCACCGCAGTGGTTTTAACGAATGATTCCATGTCCATGTGCCGGGTCAGTTCTTCTGCTGAAACTGCAGGGTCGTTGACCAAACGAATGAATTCAAGCAAAGCTGTGAACGCTGGAATCTCACTGCCAAGATGGAGCTCGAACGCCTTGCGGTACAACATGGGATCACTCCCAACATAGCGCAGGTCCGCGCCCGGACCGCTCTCATCAACTTTGAAAAGCACACCCGTTCCAGTTCCGAAGTGCCGTTCCAGAAACGATTTGTCAATGCGCTCCACATTCACGAACACTCCTGCTGGTTTCCCGTTCAAGTAAACGCGTGCGTGATTGCATCGCGACGCCTTCACACCCACGCCGCGGAGCACTTCTGTAATCAAGCACTCGCTGAACAAGCTGCCGAATTGAATGCCATTATCCAGTGCTGCATTCCGCAAACCAAGAAACCGCTGGCCCTTTCTAAACTCCGAGAACGAGATGAGGAACGAGCGCTTGTACGGCGATTCAGGCATCGAGGAACTGCCACCCCTGTAACGAATCCCAACAGGGTACAGGCTATTGTCATTCCAACGAAACGTGCCCGCGACATAAATGCGCTCCGGCAGCGCCCGATGCATCCGGTCAAGGTCCTCTGAAGCTATTTCCAGGTGAATGGTCTGGACCTTGTCGGGCGCGTAGAATAGTTCGCTGGCGTCTCCACCGGTGCTTGACCCCAAACTCGCAGTGCAAACGAGCGACAGTGTTCCTGGCAACATTGCCTGAGCAACAAGCCGGTGTGTCAGCCGCAAACGCATCGTTCCAACACCGGCGTTCCGGTGCCTGGCCGTACCTGGTCCCGACCAGAAGGAGAACCACAGGCTCATGGCCTTAGCTTCTGAACCGGTTTTTCAATGGTCAAGTAAACTGTTGGCTTTCCACCGCTGCAAACCGGGACTTGACCCTGTCCTGTCAGGCACGTAGCATGCCCGAAAACCGAAGGCGCCATGCGTAAAGGAAAAGGATGCGTGTTTTGCGACATCATTGCCAAGAGGTCTCCTGCATACACTGTTTGTGAGGATGAACTCTCGATGTGCATTCTCGATATCAACCCGTTTGCAAAAGGCCATTGTCTGGTGATACCCAAAAGGCACGTGCCATGGTGGCATGACCTCACCGACGAAGAAACTGCCAGCCTTTTCAAAATGGCAAGACGCGTCGCCAACAGCATCATGCGCGAGTTCAAGCCCGACTTCGTCTGCATGTACGCACGCGGAAGAAGAATACCGCACACGCACATTTTTCTGGTGCCCACTGTGAGCGGGGATGTGCTTGACCGGTTTTTCAATGCGATCGAAGGGGTTCAGGAATCCCCAGCCGACCTGGCCGAATTAAGGCGGCCAGCCATTTTACGGACGGTTGCAAAACGGCTCAGCCCGCGCACTTCGCAGCCCCGCGCAGCCGGAAACAGAGCTGGCTGACGAGCACTGACCCGGCGCATGCGCCCTTGAGAGCTGCGGTGTTGAACGCCTCGCGACAAACCGCGGCGGGCAGTTCACACCATTGGCCCGGCAAACCCGCGACGCCGTTGAACGCTGCGAGTTGAACGTTGCACGTTGAAAGTTCCCGTCGGTTGACCAGATGTTCGCCTGTTTGGGGACGCTCAAGGTACAACGCGAACCTGCCCCATCGATGTGATTCCCGGATTGAAAAACCGCCAGATTCGATCGCATAATACGCTTGAACTGGCGCGGGGTTTGTCGGTACGCTCTCCACCAGCAAATCTGCCGGACCGCGGTCTGCTGTGGTCCGCGTCGAATCAGGCAGAGCAGAAACAATAACACCATTCCAGCGCGACGAATATGTCCAACAGACCTCTAAATGTCGGTTTGGTGGGTGGCGGGCGCGGTGCGTTCATCGTCCATCCTCATGAAAAAGCAATCCACTTCGACGGCACACGCCGTGTCGTGGCAGGCGCACTGTTTCCGGACCCGAAGATAGCACTCGAAGAGGCCGCCAACTGGCCTTACCCGATCAAAGGTTACGGGTCGTACGATGAAATGATCGGGGCGAACGCAAAGCTTCCCGAAGAGGAAAAGCTGGATTACATCCTCATCGTGACGCCCAATCACGTCCATTACGATCCGGCCATGAAAGCGTTGAAGGCGGGCATTCCGGTGTTCTGCGAGAAACCTCTATGCCTGAACCTCAAGGAGGCCAATGACCTTGTGCGCACAGTGCGCAAGCTGAACATTCCGTTCGGCGTCGCACACACGTACCTTGGGCATTGGACCAGCCGCCTTTCCCGGTACATCGTCCGCAGCGGTTTGCTGGGCGAAGTGCGGTGGGTTGACAGCTACTATTTGCAGGGCTGGCTCGCCACCAAACTCGAAGCCACAGGCCAGCAACAGGCATCGTGGCGCGTCGATCCCAAACGCGCAGGCGCGTCCGGCTGCGGCGGTGACATCGGCACCCACGCGCTGATGCAGTTGCGCTATGTCACCGGCCTGGAAGTCACGCAAGTGAGCGCCCAGCTCGAAACTTACGTCGAAGGCCGGCAGTTGGACGATCATTTCACCGTCTATTGCAAGCTCAACAACGGCGCCAAAGCGCTCGTGCGCGCTTCCCAAATCTGCATCGGTCACAAGAACGACCTCGGCATCGAGGTCGCCGGAACCAAGGGCACGTTGCGTTGGCGGCAGGAAGACCCCGAATGCATCACAATCCACCTCGCCAACCAGCCCGACCGCGTTTATTGGCGCGGCGCTGTCACACCGGGCGATGGATTCCTTCCCAAGAACATGCCCGCAGACCTCATGGCAGAACCCACCATCCCAAGCGGGCATCCGGAGGCTTTCCACGACGCCTTTGCACGCCTGCACAGGTGCTTCGAAGCAGACGTCCGCAAGTGGAAAGCGGGCAAGGAATTCGCCTGCGACGGAAGCAAGTACGCGAACGTCGAAGACGGCTGGATGGGCATCGCGTTCATCGAAACCTGTGTCAAGAGCAACGCCAAGAAAGGCGCATGGACGCCCATGCCGAAGAAAATCTAAACAGATAATCTAATCCAGATGTCCGCAGGGGGACGGCCGGCGGCCGTCCCCTTTTCATTTCATGGGGTTTTCAGCCGCTTTCCTCTACGCGCAGCGGGACAGCGCACAAAGATGTCAGGCAGAAAAATCTTCGGCAGAAAAATGGTGGGCAGAAGAATGGTCCATGGACCAAATCGCTTCTCGCCGCTGCGCCAAACATCCACCCTGACCTCATTTTTCTGCCAACATTTCCTCCGTCAATCCCAATTCCGAATCGGCTGAAGCACCGACTGGGGCGTGCCTGAACATCGTGCCCAAACATCGTGCCTGTCACTTTATCCGACTCACCCCCGATGGCAGTGCCGTTGTGACCGCCTTACCGGCTGCCAGAGAAGCAAATACGCAGGAATTGACCAAACTCGCAGCGTGGAAACCTTCGCAAATATGAATGACTCTTCAGTATAACAATCCAGCCCGGCGTGGCACCGCCCAAAGCGCGGAATGGTCCGCAGCCGTCAGAGTGCCACGTCAGCCTGTTAGCCGAAAATCAGTTCGCGGATTTGTGCGACTGACGCGGTGCCGGTCGTGCCAAGCTGATGTATCACGATCGACGCAGCGGCGTTGGCAATTTGAAGGGCTTCTTTGAGAGTCGCACCTGCCGCCAGTGCCGACGCCAGATTGGCAGTCACAGCATCGCCGGCACCCACAATGTCAATTTCGCCTCTTACGGGCAGTGCAGGAACGTGTTCAACGCTGCCATTTGGATCGGCGCCTATTATCCCGTTTTCTGCGAGAGTGACGAAAACGCAGCGTTGATGTCTCTTTGCGAGACTGGAAGCAGTTCGTTTCAAATCATCGAGGTTTGTGCTGGCCGGAGCGCCTGTCAGTGCAGACAACTCTGCTGCGTTCATTTTCAGGGTCAACCTTGGATAACCACGCAACCCCCTGCGGCTGTCGGCAATGACAAGGAGATTCGGCTTTTGTTCCGCGATTGTGCCAAGAACATCAAGCACACCGCGCGTGACAACCCCGGTGTCAGCAATGTCAACCTGCTCCAACACTATCAGCGCGTCCATTGCCGGCGCAAGCGCCCGGATTGCCTCGATCAACTGTTCTTCCACTTGCAGCTGGGTTGGCGTCCAGTTCTTGCTGTCCAGCCGATTGAGCTCGACAGGCGCTTTGCCCGGCTCGACAAGCAAAGGTTTGCAGTAAGTGAATGTCCTCCTCAGCTCCGTGCTGTAAAAGTGGTCGAGAAACACGTGCGGCTTCGAGCTCAGGGCCCGCCTCAGTTCGTAGCCCTCGCCGTCCATCCCGCAAAACCCTACGGGGTGAATCTCGCCAATGCCGAGCGCAACGAGGTTGTTGAGGATTGTGCCGGCGCCGCCCGGCTGGGCTCTCACGTTCACGACGTTGTACACCGGCAGCCCGGTCTCGATCGACATTTCACGGCGGTTGGGATCGATCTCAAGGTAACGGTCGAGGCAAAAATCGCCAACGATGCCAATGCGCAGTCGGGGATAGACCGACGTGATTTTTTCGAAGCGTGTTTTGTCTCCGAAGTTCATGATTTGGCCGCGTTTCTTTTCGGTGAAATTGCGCTGAGACGATGGCAAAGGTTGTGGAGGAAGGCAATGTTGTCACATTGCGCGTACACCATCTCTCCGCCCATTCTGGCGTAACTCTTGCAGAATCTGAGGTAGTAGGCGGGCTGGTCGCGGGGTGGCTCACCCGATTTCCAGTCCCAGCCGCCGCCGTCCTGCAAATCAACCACGTATATCGTGTGGCTTGAAACCGTCTGTTTCCCTTGTTGGATGCGGAGATTGTTGACACAGCTCATGCTCTTTTCGAAGACCTGCGGTCCCATGATGGCCGTGCCAACCGACAAAACGACCCCGTTGTCCAGCGTATCGACCGACGCCGCAAACCTTCTGAAATCAATTGCTGCGGCGCGCCCAATCACCGCACCGTTGAACATGGGATGGTTGGTTATGATATCGTAACCAATCCCCGGGTGAACCGTCAGCGGCACTCCATGCCGAAACGCGTTTGCGAGCACTGACGCGTTCCGCCATCGATGGTTCACCAAATACCGCCCGGGTTTTATGCTGTGAGTCTTCATCGCCAACAGAAGATCAGCACGCGCAGGAGTCAATTCATCACCCGTCTGTTCACGGATCATTCGTGCCAGCTCTTCCGCAGATGGCAGTGTGCAGCCGTCTTCGTAAACGAACCTGCCCAATGCCGCGCCATAACCTTCGCCCCGAAGACCGCCTGCCAGAAGCGCCAGATGAATGAACCGCCCGGTCTCATCCCACGCGCCAAACGTGCCCGTGGCCACGTTCTCACGCACGCTTTCGGTTGACCGCCCATGATACGAAAACTCCCAGTCATGAATGGTGCCCGCGCCGTTTGTGGCCAGATGAGTCACCCAACCGTGATCGATCATTTGTGCGATGATCAATTGCCCGCCGTTCTTTATCAGATGCGCGCCGTAAATGAGCATCACTCCGGCACCAAGCCGCCGCGCGTTCAGGATTCGCGCCGCGCAATCGTCCACAGTATCGCTCAGCGCTTTGCTGATTGACGCCGGTTCTGACGCCGGTTCAACCAACACATCCTCGAGCCGGGTCAGGCTCTTCCTGTTTGCCAGCGGTTGCACTCGAAGTTTCGTCAGGTCCATATAACCCATCAGATTCCGTACAGCTCATTTTACCTGCACTGCTGAGGCTGGCGCGCACTTCGCAACGGGGCATTCCACCTCGCCAAGGATCATCCGAAGCAAAAGAATCGCGTCTCTGAAATCAGGAATGACCACATCTGCTCCCACGCCCAACAGGCGCTGTCTTTTCCATTCGTCCATTCGTCCCGATCCGTTGTGTGCTTCATCGCTCGCCACTGCGACGGCAAGGCCGCCGGCTTCCTTGGTGTTTTGGATTTCGACGTAACCATCGCCAAAGGAAAGGAGGTTCGCGCCGGGAATCTTGTAATCGCGAAGTATCGCTTCAATGACGAGCTGTTTCGAAAACCGCTTGTAGTCGTCGAGCGCGCCGTGAATGTTTGGCCCGAAGTAAGGCGTGAGGCCGAGCAGCTCGGCTTCCTGTTTGACGAATTGCACGTCGGTCCCGCTGGCCAAGTGTAGTTTCAAGCCTCTGCGGCAAAGCTCCTCGAGCAAAGGCCGCGCGCGATATACCAGCATGTCATCCGGTTTGATTGAACCGTTCTTCAGTCCTGCAATGCGGTCTTTGATTCGCAAATCGAGCCTGCGCAAATACTCGTGCTTGTACCAGAGCGGGTCTTTCGGCTGGCCGCCTCTTTCTTTGATGCGCTCTGCGAGCTGGATCATCTGGTAGATTGTCTGCTTGCCGTTAAGCCGCATGATGTCCTCGAAAGCGAGGCGACGGCGGTCTTCCTCGGTTTCGCCGGGCAGCGGGGGCAGCATCTCAGCGAACATTGGCACCATCACATCAGGCCACCCCTGGCGAATCAGTGACAGCGTGCCGTCGAAATCGAACAAAACGTGCGTAATGCCCGGCCGCGGTGCAAATCCGGGGCCAAACTCGACCAAACCAGTGAACCCATGATCGTTTGACATCACCGCTTGAGTATAGAGGAACAGCCGCGCTGTCAACCGCGAGAATCATTGCGCCCGGCAAGATTGATGTTCACTCCCGTGACGGGTCATGGTTTTCTTTCCGCATGGAAAAGGAACCGCCGCCACTGGTGCCAGGCACGTTGTATCTTGTCGCAACGCCCATGGGCAACCTCGAGGATATTACTCTCCGCGCGTTGCGCGTCCTCAAACAGGCAGACCTCGTCGCAGCAGAGGACACGCGGCACACCGGCATGTTGTTGAAGTATTTCGGCATCCAAAAACCACTGCTAAGCTACTTCAAGTTCAACGAAGCACGGCGCAGCGAAGAGTTGCTGGAATGGCTCGCAAAAGGCCAGACAATAGCGCTCGTCACCGACGCCGGTTCCCCCGGCATAAGCGATCCCGGCACGCGCGTCGTGCGCGCAGCAATCGCTGCCGGTTTCAGAGTCGAACCCGTTCCGGGCCCTTGCGCGCTGGTGGCTGGGCTGACCGCAAGCGGGCTGCCCACGAACGAGTTCCACTTCGTCGGTTTCCTGCCAGTAAAGTCCGGCGCTCGACAAAGAGACCTGGCCCGCTTGATCCAATTGCCCGGCACTCTGGTGCTGTATGAATCGCCGCACCGCATCGATCGGTTGTTGGCAGACCTGGCTGAACTTGCCCCCGACCGGACCGTCGTGCTCGCGCGTGAGTTGACCAAACGATTCGAAGAGTTCATCAGAGGCTCAGCAAGGGAGCTTCATGCCCGATGCCGCGAATCTCGCTGGCGCGGCGAGTTTGTCGTGATGATTGCGCCTTCGGACTTCGGCGGCAGCACCCTGAACACACAGAACAACTCTTCGGCGCTCCGGCGCATCGAAACAAGCTCGAGTTGAACCGCATTCGCCAGCCGGTCTATGCCAACGCCGTCCGCAATCGTGGGCGCGTCTCTTCCTCCAAACACGTACGGGCAAATTGTCAAATGCAACTCGTCCACCGCCCCCGCACAAAACAGCGACGCATTCAATTCACCGCCGCCTTCGCACAGAAGGCGCGTTACGTTCCAGCGTTTGCGAAGCCACCCAAGCGCCGCAGGCCAATCTATGCTGTCCGTTCCGCACACGACGACCTCGTCTGCTGCTGCGGCAAGACGTTCCAACATGCGCCGACTGGCACGCGCAGTCGTAATAATTATAATTGGCGAATGCCGTTCGTTGAAAATTGAGGCGTTGGTTCTTACCAATCCTCTCCCGCTTGCTATGACCCGGAGGTTGTATTCGGCCATGCCGCGCTTCTTGCGGAGCCGACGATAACGCTCCGGCCCGGGATCGAGATGAACTTCGCCGGCGTTGATTGTTCCGGCGCCGCACATCACGGCCTCAACCGTGGCCCTCAACTCGTAAAGATGTGCAAGGTCGCCCTTGCTGCCAAAAGAATCCACCGCCCTGTTTGAAGTCGCAATCTTCCCGTCAGCGGTCATGGACATGTTGACCAACACAAAAGGACGACCTGACCTGGAAAGGCCACGCCTTTTCGATTGCGAAAGCTTAATGATTGGGCATTTCCTCGTCACAGGATAAGCATGGCATCGCCGTAACTGTAAAACCGATACCGCTCTTCCACCGCGCAATTGTAACAGGAAAGGATCAACTCGCGCCCTTCCACGCCACCCGGCCTTCCAAATGCACAAACAAGCATGAGCAAAGTTGACCTTGGAAGATGGAAGTTCGTCAACAAAACGTCCACAACCCGGAACTTGTAAGGCGGGTAAATGAACAATCGAGTGCGCCCCCTGCATGCTCCGGGAAGCACATCCCCTTGCGCGCGTGACAATCCAGAACCGCCGCTCTCCGCCCCCGCCGGCGCACCCTCAGGGCTGTAATTCCCGGCCGCCACGCTTTCCAGAACGCGAGTCACCGTCGTTCCCACGGCAACCACTCGACGGCCTTCGCGTTTTGCCGAGTTGACCGCATCCGCAGTTGCCTGTGGCAATTCGAAATATTCATCGTGCAACGTGTGATCCTCGACGCACGCGGCTTTTACCGGCGCAAACGTGGCAAGACCAACATGCAGTGTCACAGAACAAACCTGCACGCCGATCTTTTCAATCCGATCAAGCAATTCCCTTGTGAAATGCAAGCCTGCTGTCGGGGCCGCAACCGACCCCGGCGCTCGCGCATAGACTGTTTGGTACCGCTCACGATCCTCGTCCGACGGCGGCCCTTTCCTTTCAAGGTACGGCGGCAAAGGTACCTCACCGTAATGCTGCAAAACCGATTCCATGTCGCCGGCATGACTGAAATCTATCAAGCAACGCCCCGCAGCCTGCTTTTCCACAACAGTCAAGACCGGCTCTTTGGCTGGGGAGCCGTCAGCCTTGCACGGCTCAGCCGATTGTCCATGGAATGGCAACACACCGCTGGTTCTTGAACCCCTCCGAATGAGTGTAAGTTGTGATCCGATACGCACACGTTTCGCCGGCCGCACCAAAGCCATCCACCGCGCTTTTTCCGCCGGCTCGAGCAGCAGTATTTCAACCAACCCGCCAGTGCCGGGTTTGACCGCCCACAAACGCGCCGGGATGACGCGTGAATCGTTGAGCACGAGCACATCACCCGCCCGGAGATATTCGGG
This sequence comes from Verrucomicrobiota bacterium, assembly GCA_029907285.1. Lineage (GTDB taxonomy): Bacteria > Verrucomicrobiota > Verrucomicrobiia > Limisphaerales > J093 > JAAYVR01. The sequence goes on from JARYMD010000022.1 coordinate 13,534, forward strand.
GATGTCCGAGAATTGCCTGTGTTCGATCACAAGCCGGGACCGGTGTACTACCATCAATCTGGACCGATCGCGGCACGGCGCCGGCGATTGGGCAATCAACCCGGCCGGAAGGTGATAGTCGAAGTACGAGGTAAACACTGTTCTTTGGCTACATTGTCAAGGAATCGCCAGCCGGTTTGTAGCTATCGTCAGCGATGAACCGCGTTCGGGCGGGTGGCCCGGACGGTATCTGGTCACACTGCCATCCACAAAAAGCAGGCACGCCACGCCGCCGTGGAGTTCCTTCGTGGTGGTGAGAATGCAATTCGTCCCCGGATCGAAAAGGCCAGGGTTGAGGTGCACCCCGTTCGAGCTGAGATTCCGATCCCCGGCAAGGAGCATCTGAGGCGCGCCAACCGAAGCATCAATCGACATGAAATAGCTCAGATTCGACCTTGTCATCGACGCGAAGTTCACCGCGGCAAACCGCGTGTCCCCCGGACAGACCAGAAGCCTGGGGGTAGCCAGTTCATTCGAAAGCCGCCGCCATGCGAAAACGAGCGTTTCGTCGCAATTGGTCAGCCACAAGTCGTCGTGAATCAAAGCCGCAGGAAACAGGTTCCCATAATCTTCTGCGTACAATCGAAACGCGACGCCGATGCTCCTGAGCTGGCTTGCGCAATTTGCTGTGCGGATTCGGGTTCGGACAGGCTCGAACGATTTCGGCCCAAGAACCCATAATAGCAAAGCAATGACGGCAACAAGCACAAGCAACTCGCTCACCGTCAAAGCCCGCTCGAGCCGACGCAATCCGAACCTGCCTGCACATTTCGTCCCCATGCAAGGAGGTCTTGATGGACGTACTCGCAATCAGCCTCAACGCACGAATGACTTGGTGAAATCTTCGTTTGCCACAGCCACCGTCTTCTTCTCGAATTTCGAGGATGCAATGAGTTCCTTCAGCTTGGCCTCGTATGCGCCGCCGTCCAGAGGAAGCGTTATTGTCTGTCCCACCAGCGACGAGAACAGCATCGCATTCGCCAGTTCCACGGAGTGCAGTCCCTCGCGGCCGGGCGCAATCAACGGCGCCCCGTCCAGTATCGCATCAACGAAATTCTGAGTCAGCGTTGCATGCTGCGCAGGCGCATTGTCAAACGGAATGTCGATGTTCCACACGTCAGGCCTGGCAAAACCCGCCTTCGAGGTTCGGCTGAACTCGAGCATGTCGGTTTCGTTGCGGGTGAATGTGAGGCGGTTATGTTCAAGAACGAGTTTGCCCCTTGTGCCCGCAAGTTCCAATCGATTGGTGCCCGGAGCTTCGCCCGTTGAGGTGATAAACACCCCGGTCGCTCCGGAATCCCATTCGAGGTAGCCGGTCACATTGTCTTCGACCTCGATGTTGTGGAACCGTCCGAGCTGACAAAAACCCCGAACACGCGCGGGACGCGCACAAAGCCAGAGCAGAATGTCGAGATTGTGCGGGCATTGATTCAGAAGCACGCCGCCGCCTTCGCCCTTCCATGTGGCACGCCAGCCGCCGCTCGCGTAGTAAATCTCGGTCCGGAACCAGTCGGTCATGATCCAATTCACCCGCACGATGGCGCCGAGCTCGCCTGACTCTATCAACCGCTTGATTTTGACGTAGCGCGGTTCGGTCCTGAGCTGGAACATTGCGCTGAACACCAGCTCGGGATGTTGATCGGCCGCCGCGATGAGACGCTCCGCATCTGCTTTGTGGACCGAAATGGGCTTCTCAACAAGGATGTGCAAACCGGCTTCAAGCGCGGCGATCCCAAGCGTCGTGTGCTGATAATGAGGAGTGGCGATGATGACCGCATCGACTTCGCCGGACCTGATCAGGTCCAGCCCCTCCTTGAACGTTTTCAATCCCTGCGCAGCGTACTTGTCCAACGGCGCAAACGCATCCGCCACAGCAGCGAGTTTCGCCCTGTTCACTTTCTTGTTCACAAGATAATCGGCATGGTATTTGCCGATATTGCCCATCCCGATTATGCCAAGTCGTACCGTGTCCATGGACCCAGTCTAACAAACGGCGGGGAAAAAACCAGACCAACCCGGAAATCTCGCCGCCTGACCACGCCACGACACTCAAAGCTTTATTCCGGCGGGATTTCCGGGCCAGGCCCGGCAATTGTCATGATTTGACACGCGTGCCATGGACCGCAACCATCAATCCCCGCATGTTGCCAATTCTGTTTGCATGTTTTTTCGCAGGTTTGCCGATGACATCCGGGCTTTTGGGCGGCGAATTGCCGCCGCCTTTCCCGGCTGACCCAATGTCGCATCTGGAGCGCACCTGTTTCCAAACCAGCCAATCTTGGAGCCAAAACGGCAATCTGCGCTCCGACGTTGCGATTGTCTATGGCATCGACCCTGGTCTGCCCGCACGCATCAAGACTTGGCGCAGCCGCGGCTATCGCATCCATGTGATGACCGGCATTTCATGGGGCAATTACCAAGATTACCTGTACGGACGCTTTGACGGCGTAAACCACGAGGATGAAGCACAAACAGATCGCAACGGGCGGAAGATCAGCCATGGCGGCGATGTCTATTACATCTGCCCGGGCGAGAACTACGGCAAGTTCATCTCCTTGGGAGTCCAACGCGCACTCGAGTCCGGCATCGACGCCATTCATCTGGAAGAACCTGAATTCTGGGTCCGCGGCGGATATTCGGACGGTTTCAAACGCGAATGGAAAAAGTTCTATCAGGAAGATTGGCTGCCGCCCCACAGCAGCGTCGATGCCCAATGGCGCGCCTCGAAACTCAAGTATTTCCTTTACAGACGCGCGCTCCGACAGGTTTTCGACCACGTCACGGACTGGAACCGCCGCACCGGCAGCAACGTACGCTGTTATGTCCCCACTCACAGCGTCCTGAACTACGCGCACTGGCGCATCGTCAGCCCAGAGTCAAGCCTCGCCCGGCTCACCGGATGCGACGGTTACATCGCGCAGGTTTGGACCGGCACCTCCCGAACCCCAAACAAATACCGCGGCATACTCAAGGAACGAACTTTCGAAACCGCCTTCCTCGAATACGGCGCAATGCAAAACCTCGTCCGCGCCACCGGCCGAACAGTCTGGTACCTCAATGACCCAATCGAAGATAATCCCGACCACGACTGGGACGACTACCGAACAAACTGGGAATCAACGCTGGTTGCATCCCTGCTCCAGCCCGAGGTGTGGCAATTCGAAGTCGCGCCATGGCCAGAACGCGTGTTTGGCGGACGCTATCCAAGGAAAGCAAAACCAGAAGACCGCAGACCGATCCCCCCTTCCTACGCCGCTGAACTGCAAACCGTCTTCAACGCCTTGAACGATCTCAAACAGCCCCGAGTCCGGCGGGATTGCGGCAGTCACGGCATTGGCGTGATGATCAGCGATTCGCTGATGTTCCAACGCGGCGAACCGCACCCCAGCGACCCCGATTTGAGCCACGTGTACGGGCTCGCATTGCCGTTCCTCAAACGCGGAATCCCGGTTACACCAGTCCAGTTGGAAAACGTCGCCCTCCCAAATTACCTTAACGATTTCCATGTCATCCTCATGAGTTATCACGGCCAAAAACCACTTTCACAAGACGTCCACAAACCTATCGCCGACTGGGTCCGGGCCGGGGGCGTGCTCGTCTTCTGGGACGATGACACTGACCCTTACAATCAGGTCCGCGAATGGTGGAACTCGGGCCTCTCACACTACGCCACCCCGCGCCAGCATCTCTTCGAACAACTCGGGTTGTCCGACAGCGAACTCGGCGATCCCGCCTCCCACACTCCGCTGCGCAAAGTCGGCAAAGGCGCCGTATTGTGGCGACGCGAAAATCCCGCCGCTACCGCTGCCAGCACCGAAGCCGATGCACGCCTCGTCAGCGCGGTGAAAGAGGCAGCAGCCAATTCCCGACTCGAATGGCGTGAAACCAATTACCTGCTGCTTGAGCGCGGCCCTTACGTCATCGCAGCCGGCATGGACGAATCGGTAACCGCACCCCCGAAAACCTTGCATGGGCGGTTTGTGAACCTCTTTGATCCGGACCTGGCTGTCCGCCGGGAAATCACGTTGTCACCTAACAGCCGTTCGTTCATGCTCGATCTGGACAAAGTCACTGTCCGCGGACCCACCGTGCTCGCATCAGCCTGCAAGGTTTTGCCATCCAGGTCCGGCAATGGCGAAAGCCGATGGCATGTCGAAGGCATCGCCGGCACGCCTTCGATAGTCCTGCTGGCCTGTCATGCCTCCCCTGTGCGCGTCAGATTGGGCGCCACAGAACTGCAGGACTGGCGCTGGGACCCAGTTGAACAGCTTGCTTGGATTCGATTCGAGAACACATCTGAACCCCGGGAACTGGCGGTGACATTCAGATAACCCGGCGCCCGCGGGCGCAACGGAAACCTGGTTCACCTGGTCCACATATTTCCCAGCCCGGCGCAGCCGGAACCAATGTCGGCTGACTGGCAACGCCCCCCGGCTCTTCCCCCGGGCCTTCAACCACGCCGGGCTGGGAAATATGCCCTGCGACTCCGTCGCTGCGAAGAGCGCGCTGATCAAGCCCACACTGCACGCGGCGCTGCCGCGGTTGCAGTGCGCGTTGGAAGACGCGAAGCGCTTGGAGTGCGGCAGCTTGCTGCCGCTTTGTTTCTTATGCGCGAACAACGTGTCTGTCCCCATATCGCGTTTCGGGAGCACGGCTGTCTCCAGCCACTCAGCTCTATCCTGCCCGGCCGCAGAGCAGAAGAACAACGCCGCCAAGCCGCTCGCCCCACTCGTCTGCTGCCCCTGTTGTGCGCCCACGGTATCCTGTGCAAAGTCATCGGCACACATCGATACCGGCTCACTCCCAAAGGCCCTACCGTTTTGATCGCCTTACCAGCAGCCAGGGAAGCAGATACGTAGGAATTGACCAAACTCGCAGCCCGAAAATCTTCGCAAATATGAATGACTTTTCAATATGGTCATGTAGCCTGAGTACCGAGCAAAGCGGGTGTATTCACAAGGCATAGAAGGAATATGCGGGTTGAGCCTGCGTCGTACCATATGAACATTAAAACCAGAGACCTTGTCCTGCTCAGTGTTGTGGTGTGTATTGCGGCTGTTTCGCTCTTCCTCGGCCTCGGCGGCCGATCACCGAAAATAGACCTCGGTGTTTATGAAGCCCTTGGCGCAATCACAGCAGAAGAAACAGCCAAACTGTTCCAAGACAAAGCAAAGCTGCTTCTTATTGCACGCGATACCGGCCCCGACAAGAACCCTTCGCTGGAAGCCCAAATTGACGCGTTCCGACAGACGCTCAAAAAGCATCGAAAACTGAGCGTGACCGTGGAAAGGTTTGTTGCGTGGCCGATGACCATGATGGCCACAGGCGGCGGGATTCCTCCGGATCAGTTCAGCCAGATTCTGGAAAAACACAATGACATCGGCGCAATCGTGGTGTTCTGCCCCTTGCCGCCGCTATCCGAATCTGACGTCGCTCTTCTGAAGAGCCGGAAGGCAAGGATCGTCGTGGCCTCTTCATTTCGCCCCGATTATTCAGGACTGATGAAACAGGGCGTGGTCGAGATGGTAATTGCTCCAAAGCAAGAACCACCGTCTTCGGACGCTCCGCAACCGCGCACGTTGCGGGAATTGTTCGACCGCGAGTTTGTGGTTTTAAGAGGCGCTGATGTGGGCGTGGGCAACTGAGCCGCCTCGTTTGCAAGGGCCGCGCGCATGCTCTCCCGGCTAGCGCGGAAATCTTACCGGAACCCCCCTCAGATTCACCGGCGCCTTCACCCCGGTGAGATTTCCGGGCCAAGGAAACCCGCGCTCAGACGAGAGAATCTCAATTTCCAGACCGCACGCCGTGCTCCCCGTCAAAGCCGATTTCGGCAACGCGAATACTGACACACTGTAGAAGAATAACTATTTGTTAGGTCCGGCGCGGGTTTCCATGAGCCCGCAATGAATAAGCCAGCCGAATTCTCGTCTGTCATTTTGGCTGGTCATGGATGTCGGCGAGAAAGGGACACAGTCCGGCGGAACTGCCGGGGAAGCAAAACAGACTGGAAAAACCGACGAACAAGATCATACTGAACAAAAACCATGAAACCATACGCAAATCTGTTAACTGCGGTTGTACTGGCTGGAGTAACCACTTGTTTGGTTGCCGGCGACAAACCAATCCGGTACGAGATGGCCCCCAGTGGCAATGAAATGATCATTGAAGGCACTGCCACCGGCCATGGATGGACCGTGAAAGGAGTCATTATTCGCGGATTCTTCGAAGTCGATCCGGCATGGGAGAAGGACCTTACGCTCAAGACCGTCGAATGCCTCGGCGAAGGCAAGACACCTCCCAAGTGCGAGGTCAATATCCCCGTCAGCAGCCTCAAAAGCCAGGTCGCAGTCGGCAGATCAATCATGGACAATCGGATGCGCAAGGAAATGAAGGCCGAGGAGTTCCCGCGCGTTGATTATCGCCTGAAAGAAATGAAGCTGTCTGGAGACGTCCCCGCCTCCGGAACCCCTGTCAAGTTCGAGACCAAAGGCGAACTGGCCGTTGCCGGCAAGACAAACACCGTCAGCTTCCCGGTCACCATGGAACGCCTTGAAGGCGGCAAACTGTGCTTCTCCGGCACTTACAAAACCAAAATGACAGATTTCGGAATCACGCCCCCAGAGTTCACCGTGTTGGGCGTGGGATCGAAGACAGGGGATGACATCACATTGAAGTGGAAATGGACGGTCGCCCCCAAGAAAGAGGCGGCAGAGTAATCTCGCCAATTGTTCAAAACTTTCGCAGCCGGAACGGTGCGCCATCACTGTTCCGGCTCGTGCATGCGTGACCTGGGATTGAGTCACCGGCCCGGTGGAATTGACCGGTGATCAGGCAAGAACGACCGCGGAACTTGACTGATACAAATGCCATGAATGCTGATTCTGGTTCGCTGGCAGTGCATGTGAAACGAAGCGCGGGCACAATCAAATCGATCGGCCTCTTGCTTTGCACTGTCATGACTGCATCTTTGCTGGCGGCTGAAAAGCCATTCCCCGGCGACCGCATCCACGGACCCGGCGGAGAAGTCGTCGTCCACCCAATCTTCCACGCCACCTTCGCACTGAAATGGAAAGACACGGTCGTTTACAATGATCCGGTGGGCGGCGCGGGCCGATTTGGCGATCTCCCAAAACCGGACATTGTTTTGCTCACCGACATACACTCCGATCATTTTGACGTCGCGACTTTGCGCGCGGTTCTCACAACCAATGCCGCCATTGTTTGCCCGCCGGCCGTGGCCGCCCGTCTCCCAGCAGAACTGAAAAATCAAACAACTGTGCTGACGAATGGCCAAACCGGCGATGTTCGCGGACTGAAAATCGAAGCCGTCGCAGCTTACAATCTTACACCCGAGCGTTTGGTCTATCACGAAAAAGGGCGCGGCAATGGGTACGTGCTAAACATGGGTGGTTTGCGTGTGTACATCAGCGGCGACACTGAGCCCATCCCGGAAATGCTGGCTCTAAAAGAAATCGATGTCGCGTTTCTCTGCATGAACCTGCCCTACACCATGGACGTAGCCCAAGCAGCACGCGCCGTCCGTGAATTCAAGCCGAAGATCGTTTACCCGTACCATTGTCGCGGCACTGATTTGGAGCAGTTCAAGCAGTTGGTTGGCACCGACCTCAACATCGACGTCAGGATCAGAAACTGGTATCCTTAGCCACGCCCACCTCGGACCCGCCAAGCACGCGGTCCATAATACGTAACCCGCATGGTTCATGGCCTGACCCGTAAACCTCACCGGCCACCCACTCGGATTCACCCATTCCTTCATCCCTGTGAGATTTCCGGGCCAAGAGCCCGCATATTTCGCAGCCCGGCGTAGCCGGAACAAAGTCGCCTGACGGGCAACGCCCCGGCTCTTGCACCCCCGGACCTTCAACCGTGCCGGGCTGGGAAATATGCCCTGCGACTCCGTCGCCGGGAAAAG
>JARYMD010000230.1 GCA_029907285.1 Verrucomicrobiota bacterium
AGATGAGGTTTGGGCCTTTGCCTGCAATACCTTTGGCCGCCGCATTGGTTTCCTGTGCAACGGCCAGAAGCTGTCGCCCATTGATTTCCACAGGTTCGAGGCGCAGCGTGACTGTTTTATCCTCGCCGAGGTCGAGCGCCCCGATCCGGTTTGTTCTTGTGTTGAACGAAGCAATGCGGTTTGTGCCAAAGAACAAATTGACGGTTCGACTCGAGCTGAACGTGGCATTGAAGGCCCGCGCTCTGGCAAGAGGCCATTTCAGGATGGCAACAAGCTGGTTTACTGCCAGCAGGCAGACCACCATGCCGACGATGATTGCTGTGCCGGACTTAATGAGTACCCAGCGGAGGTCCTCGAGATGTTCGAGAAATGTTTTGACCGGACCGCCGCCTTCCTCTTCGTCGTCAAGACGAGGCGCTTCGGGGTTGTCAGCCATGCGCTACAGTTCTTGCCAAAGCGCCCTATGCCGCTGGCGGAGCCGGAGGCGGTGCGCCCTCGGTTGACGACGCGGTTGCAGTCGGGTTTTGTTCCTGGGCCTGTTGCGGCTCGACCGACGGCGGGGGTGGCGGAGGCACCGAGTGCTGCGCCGGATTCAGGTCTTCGGCGGCGCGTTCGATTTCGTCCTGGACCTCGCGCGAGGCTTTCTTGAACTCCTTTATTCCATGGCCCAAACCTTTGGCGAACTCAGGAATTTTCTTTGCGCCGAAGAGAATGAGAACGGCGGTGAGCACAAGCAGCAGCTCGCCTCCGCTCAAACCAAACGCTGCAAGGAATGGTGTCATAAGAACTAGGCTTTTGGATCGGTATTGTCGTGGGTGGCCTTTTTGAACTCTTTGATGCCCTGGCCCAAGCCTTTGGCGAACTCGGGTATTTTCCGTGCGCCAAACAGGATCAACAGTGCGATGGCGATCAACAGGATTTCGCCGCCGCTAAGGCTCCACGCTGCGATAACATTTTGCATAAGATTCACGCTGTGAGTTAAAGTAAGCCACTGTTCCCGAACTGTAAAGTCTTGATGCGAAAATCCACCCACTGACAACACGGGCGGCACCAACAGAAGTGCCCGTGAGCAAGCAGGTTTCGCGCAAGTTTTGGCCCGCTATTTCTTTGGAAGAAGGAGGATAAACTCTCCGCGGCGGTTTTTCGACCATGCTTCTTCGTTGTGGCCAATTACAGCAGGTCTGTCTTCGCCCCAGCTTCGGGTTGACATTCGCGCGGGGCTGATTCCGTATTTGATGAGCACTTCGCGGATTGCGAGGGCGCGGCGTTCGCCCAATGCTCTGTTGTACTCTTCGGTGCCGCGTTCGTCGCAATGGCCATCGATCATGAGTCTGGTTTCGGGTCTGGCCTTGAGGTCATCGCCGACGGCATTGATTTTCGGGCGTTCGGAGGCTTTGATCAATGAGCTGTCGAAATCGAAATAAACAGTTTGGGCTTTGAAATAATTGGTGTCGGGGATCATCCCCTCGATCAATTCATCGATTGATGGCTGGGCAAAGCCGCTTGGAGATTCCGGCAGCTTGACTGCGGTGGTGCTTTCGTCGGGCTTGAGTTGCGCGCCGGTTCCGGGCGTTGGGGTCGTGGGCTGGGTTGTGATTGGCCCTTGGCGCTCCACCGTGACCGGGACTGGGCGCGAAGTGACTGTGGGGATTTGGGTGACCCCTTTTGGGGGGTTTTTGCAGCCGGTGCTGGTGAATACCAATGCCAGGCCGACGACGAAGAATGGCAAAAAAACAGCGCGTTTCATTTTTCAGTTGTCAGGCGTGTGCGTTTTGTTGTTTACCGAGACCAACTCGGCTGTGTGCAAACGCCCAAGTTCTGAGGGATATCCTTGGACTGTTTGGTTGGAACGTCAAGCAAAGATAGAGAGCGTTTTCCACCCGTGCCCCGCCGCGTGAAAATCATTGTCCTCGAATTCGGCGCCCAGCTCGGGTCCTCGCCGCTTGCAAGGATGCGCGCCTCGCCTCCCGATGAGGGCACAATGCAGATGTTGAAATCCCTCATTTGCGACGTGAAAGCGATCCACTTCCCGTCAGGGGACCAGTCGGGTTCGCTGGGGTTGATGACATCGGAGATGGATATTCTTTGGACCGGGCCGCCGTTGGGCGAAACTTTGGCGAGGAAACGCCTGCCTTCGGCGGTCTTGCCTGCGAAACAAATCCAACGCCCGTCCGGGGACCAGCAGGGTGAAGACTCGTCTTCGCGGGTTTGGGTGAGTTGGCGGAGACCGGAGCCGTCGGCATTGGCCACGAAGAGGTCGGGACTGCCACTCTTGCTGAGTATCATTGCGACCTGCCGCCCGTCGGGGGAGGGCGCAGGACTGATGTTTGATCCGCCGTACCTTGCAATAATCTTGCGCTCGGCGGTGTCGAGGTCGTGAGAGACAATGTCCGGGTTGCCGAACTTGTAAGTTGTGTAGTAGAGCACGCGCCGGCCCGGGACCCAGCTTGGGGCGGCGACGATTGATTGGTCGGCGGTGACCAGAATTGCGTTATGTCCGTCGTAGTCTGCGACACAAATTTCGCTGGTTTGGTTGCGAGCGACTTTGAAAGCGATTTTGGTGCGGGCAATGCCGGGGTGCCCGGTGACGGCGAGGACGACCTCGTCAGCGAGCGCGTGTGCTCTGGTTCTCATGGAACCGCCGGTGAATGCCTTTGCGAACTTTGTGGTCTTGTTGATGTTGTCCACGAGTTTGCCCTCGACCTGATCGTTGTTTGAGCCGGTCAGGATGTACTGTGCCTCTGATTCACCGGCCATTTTGAACCCGGCGATTTCGAGGTCGAACTTGAGGACTTGGAGCACTTCACCTGAATACCCCGCGAGCGATATTGGGATTGGTTTTGCCAATCCGCGGACGAAAACGTCGATGTCATATTCGGGCTGGGCGCAAGCGGTTGCCATTGCTACGGCGCAAAAGAAGATTCCGCACAGGCGTTTAGCAAATGATCGGAAACGTGATTTCATCCAAACAGTCTTTTGGTTTTGAGATTGAACCTGATGATTATTGTGTGTCTGTCACCTTTGATTTCGTCCGGGAGCGGTTGCCCGATTGTGGTGACTCTGTCGAGGGCAGCCTGAATGGCGCGGTCGAGCGCACCCACTCCCGAAGGTGAGATTATTTTAGATTCGACGACGGTGCCATCGCGGGCGATGACTATTCTGACGCGTGCGGTTGCGGATTCATCTGTGACTTCGAGTGGCGGCTGGAACGCGCGCTGGTAGAGGCTGACGACGTAAAGGTCATAACCCGCGTATGTCGGGCCGCCCCCCCCTGGACCGAAAGATTCCTGAACAACAGTTCGGTCGGAGAGATTGCCCTGCAGTTTGTCCGCCACGCCACCGATCAACGCGCGGCGTTGGTCAGCCATGCGTTGCGCTTCGGCTCTTTGTCGGACGGCCTCTTCAGCGGCGCGGTTTGATGATGATTGTTTGGATGTTTGGGATGGTTGTTTTTGTCTGACTACCGGAACCTTGCTAACCTCGATTTTGCGCGGGGCGGTCTTTACTGGTTGGGGCTGGCTGACCAGATCCTGCTGGGGTGTTGGCTTCTTTGTCGCTGGGGGTTCAGATTGGGGTTCTTTTGGTTGCGGAGGCGGCGCGGGCTCGCTGGTCTTGGTTTGGGCTGGCGGTTGCTGCGCAGGAGGTTTTGGGGGTGACACGGGGGCTGTTGGGCTGCCTCCTCCCGCGAGCGGTGCAGCGATGAGTTGGTCGGGGACAAAGTTGATAATGACAGTTGGTTCGGTGTGGGACCTGCTGGTTGCGAACCCTGCTCCTGCAACAAGAAGCGCCAGCAAAACCGCATGGAAAACGGTTGACGCGAGCAAGCAGGGTATTTGCAGGCGGTTCATCAGCGGCGCGGTGGTTCAGTTCGGAGTGAAAAACTGCGGATTCCGTTGCGCGTGCAACGGTCAATTACCGGATAAAGATGTTTGGCCATGGTTTCCTGATCGGCTCGGATGCTTACGACCAGGTTTCGATTGGTTTGATAAGCTTTGACGAGAGCCTGCTCGAGTTGATCGATGGACACGGTTTGTCTGTCGAGAATATAACGTCCGGCGCGGTCGATCTCGACCGTTCGGATGTTTTCGCGGGGGACTTGAGTTGGTGCGCGGCCGCCTTCTGGGAGGCGAATGTCTATGCTTTGTTCCAACAAAGGCGTTGTTATTACGAAAATGATCAGGAGAACGAAGGCAAGGTCCAGCAATGGCGTTATGTTGATGTCGCTTAATGTGACGAGCGAATTGCGTTGTGAGAAGCGGCGCATGGCTGATTGGACCGGCCTAGAGTTTGTACAAGAGGTAAACCACGCCAAACACGAGCCCTAATCCTATCAGGACAAGAATGATCTGGAACAAGAGCCAGCCTGCCCGGTGGAGGAATGAATGTCTGTGATGTCGGCGGAACGGGAGGAAATGCGAACGGCGGAGCCTTTTCCGGCAGTACTGGCATCGGGTATAAACCCGCATGTTGCGTTGTTTGCATCGCGGGCAAACGACGTACAGGGCCGCCCCGCACCTTTCGCAGTGTTCCTGGCCAAGATAATTAAGATGATCGCACCGAACGCAGAGCACCCCGGGTTGGTTCTTGGTGCGGTCAATGGCAGTTGGGCTCTTGTTTTCCGACTGGCTCTGATCAGTGGTCATTTTCACTCAGATATTCCGTTTCCATTTTCGAGACCAACTCCTGGGCAAAATTGTCCAGTTCCACCGTCAACACCCGCAGTGTATGAACAAGCCAATTGTACCCAAACATCGACGGAATGGCAACCAACAGACCTGCCACGGTTGTGATGAGCGCCCCTGAAACGCCCGGGGCCATCGCAGCCAGATCGCCACGGCTCCCGGCGGCTGCTGCCTGGGCAATCCCGGCAAACGCGCTCATCACCCCCCAGACGGTCCCGAGCAGCCCGAGAAACGGCGCGCCGCTGACAGCGATTGCCAGAAGAATCAGGCCCGATTCAAGTCGCAGAGCTTCTCTTGCGACTGCGCTTTCGAGGGTGCGTTTGACATGTTCCATCCCGATCAAGGATATCCTGCCGCGGCGTTGGCGGCTTTCAGCAGAACGAAGCCGCGCGTCGAGCTCCTGGCAACCGGCCTGGTAAACCGCGAACAACGGACATCCCTCGACTTTGAGCCGTCGGTCGAAGATGGCGAACACGTTGGACTGGGCACGGAATTCCTCTTCGAAAAGGCGATTGAACTTTCTGGCGCGCCGCATCTCGATTGCTTTTGTGGCCATTATTGACCATGCGAATATGGAAAAGATCAGCAACACAAAAATGATGGTCTTTCCCTCGAACGTGGCCTTGTCGAACACATAGACAAGGTCCAGCTCGCTCTTTGCAAAGAGGATTTGCGCCAGCGTCATTGTACTGCCGTTCATCGTTATCCGGTCACGCAAGACCGGTCAAAAGCTTTCCGCGTTGTCCCATGGTTGCCCGTATGCGTGCTGTCCGTGTGCGATTTGTCCGGAGCGCATCATGGTGCCTTGTCTGATGCCACAATCTTGATGCTGTCGATCGTGATGCGCTCTGTTGGAACGCTGTTTTCGCCCCACCGATTCGATTTTGTAGGGCTGTCGCCAATGCGCATCAGAACCTCCTCGCCCTTGATCAACTTTCCGAAGGCGGTGTATTTGCCGTTCAGGTGCGGCGCTTCATCCAGGCAGATAAAGAACTGGGAACCTGCGCTGTTGGCGTATTGGGGGCGGGGCGGCTGTCCGCTGGCTTCGAGTGGATCGCCATTCCGCGCCATTGAGATTACTCCGCGCACGTGTGGTCGGGAGTTGAACTCGGCGTCGATCTTGTATCCCGGGCCGCCTGTGCCGTATCTGTCCTGAGCAGCCGGGTCTTTGGTCAAGGGATCACCGCCCTGGATCATGAATCCCTTGATGATTCGGTGGAAAATTGTGCCGTCATAAAAGCCCTGTGCGGCGAGTTTCTTGAAGTTGGCAACCGTTTTGGGTGCAACGTCGGCCCATAGTTCGATCACCATCTCGCCTTTGGAGGTCTTTATGATTGCGACTTCCTTTGGCGCAGGTCCGGGCTGGGGTTTTGTGGCCGCAGGCTGCTGGTTCCCTTCCGGCTCGGCGGCGACACCGGCCAGCGCCGCCAACGATGACAGAACCAAAACATGTGTGAGCTTCTTCATGGGTCTAGCGTGAGGCATTTTGGGTCTGAATGTCACGCCCGGATTGGGCGGAAAAACAATTCTCGACAAAGTTGCGGATCAAGGAGATTTCGTGTGTGCCTTCGATGCTGTGTTCTTTTCTGAGCTCGTGCCATTCTATGTTCAGCCCGGCGGCTTGGAGCCATCGGATTTGCTGTCGGCTTTGCGGTATTGGAATCAGGGGATCATACAAACCGTGGGTGATCAGGAAACGTTGCTGTCGTGCAACGGGCGAGAGTTCGCGCAACAGATTGTCCGGATCATGCACGTAACCGCTGACACCCACCAAGCCCGCGAGCAGATGCGGGTAACGAGCCCCAACCTCGATGGTCATGAGACACCCCTGGGAGAATCCAAACACTACTGTTTCGCTGGGTCGAAATCCGATTGCAGGCAGGGAATCGAGCAGTTCAAACAGCAACTGCCGACTGCGGCGAACGCCGGGGTCTGCCTTGCCGAAAATGTCGTACCACGAGTAACCGCCGTAGTATTCGTCCGGCGCATTAACAAGCAGGTAATTGAGCCATGGGAGGCTCAATTCGCCCGGCAGCCAGCGATAGCCTTCCATGCTGTCGCCAAGCCCGTGCAACACCACCATCAAACGAGTGGATTTGGTCTGAGCAGAGATCAAGTCCGTGTCCAACATGGGTCGGATTGATAGCGAGGTCTGCGATTTTGTGCGAGAGAAAACCGAGCAGAAAGTTGCGGCGGGGCGTATCTCACCTTTGTGGAGGTTTCTGAGCTCTGGAGCGGGATTTTGCAGTCATTGGAG
>JARYMD010000231.1 GCA_029907285.1 Verrucomicrobiota bacterium
GGGCATAAAAACAAAGCGGCAGCATGCTGCCGCACTCCAAGCGCTTGGCGCCTACCAACGCCCACTGCATCCGCGGCAGCGCCGCGTGCAGTTGGGGCTTGATCAGCGCGCTCTTCCCGGCGACGGAGTCGCAGGGCATATTTTCCAGCCCGGCGCGGTTGAAGGGCTGGGGGGTACAAGAACCGGGGCGTTGCCCGTTGGGAAACTTTGGTTGCGGCTACGCCGGGCTGGGAAATATGCGGGCCAAGTGGATTTGAAGGGTGTCCGAATTGATCGGAACGGGCGGGCAGCCAACCATGGTCCAAGCGGTTGCATTTCGGTCTGGGCCTTTCCGAGACCTTGCCGCGGTCCTGGGCTGACCCATTCAATGAGGGTCAGGCCATTGGCTCCGGGCTGGTTTCTTCATGATCCATCCTCACCCGGTCACCCGGTCTTGCTCACTGACAGAGCTGGACGATTCAGAAGCTGTCTGGAAGTCGATTGCCAAATGGTGGCGGTGGTGCTGGCGGCTTGAGGACTCGATCAGACTTTGCCGGCTCCGAGGCGCCGATCAACAAACGGCCCCGTGCGCCCTCTCCCCCAGTGTCTGAACTGCAACGCCGGGCCATATTCGTGCTTGAGATATCGCGCTCAGGGGTTATCCTTGTGGCGATGACGCAGGGTCTGCATCTCTCGCAGAAGATGGCTCTCCAGCAAGTGCTGGCGCCACAGCTCCAGCAATCGCTGGCGCTTTTGCAGACCCCTGTCCTCGAACTCAAGGCGCTCGTCGAACAGGAACTCCAGCAGAACCCGGTCCTGGAAGAAGAATACCCGGTTGACCGAGCACCGGACGGCAAGTCGCAGCGGGACAAAGAAGTCGAAAGAGCCGACCCCGCGGAACCACCGTCTGATGTGAAGTTTGATCCCGCCACGGACGGTGAACCCAAGGTTGCCGACGATTTCCAGGCAGAATTCGAGCGGCTTGCCCAGATGGATCAGGAATGGCGCGAGTATTTTTCTGAAGCCAATGTTCCGTTGCGCGCCCGGGAAGAAGAGGAAGAACGCCGAAGGTACATGTTTGATTCGCTCGTGGCGGGAACATCACTTCAGGAACACCTGCTCGAGCAGGTCCGGCTCTCCGAACTGCCCGAGGACCGGTATCCAATCGCAGAGTCCATCATAGGCAACATTGACGACAATGGTTACCTGCGAGCGTCGGTAGATGAGCTTGCTTTTGCGACGAACGTGCCCGCCGATCAGGTTGCCGAGGTGCTCAAGGTCATCCAGTCGTTCAATCCGCCCGGGGTCGGCGCGCGCGATCTTCGCGAATGTTTGATGCTCCAACTCGAACGGGCAGATCGCAAGGACACGCTTGAATACCGGATTATCAGCGAGCACATGGACCTTTTGGGCAAAAGGCGGTTCCCTGAAATTGCGCGTGCTCTGGGTTGCCCCGTCGAGGACGTTCAAGCCGCATGGCAGCGAATCACACAGCTCGAGCCCAGGCCCGGCCGCGATTTTTCTCACGACGACAACATATACGTGGTGCCGGAAGTTTTTGTGCGGAAGGTTGGGGACGAGTACGTCGTGACCGCGAATGAAGACGCCATACCGCACCTGCGGATCAGCAACACGTACAAGGATTTGATGGCCCGGCCCGACAGTTCTGCCGAGGTCAGAAACTATATCCGCGAAAGAATCCGCGCCGGCAAGTTCCTCATCAAAGGTCTTCAGCGGCGGCAGGAAACAATCCTGAACATCGCCCGTGAGATCGTCAAACGCCAGCGCGAGTTCATGGAACACGGAAGGTCGCACCTCAAACCGATGACAATGGCTCAAATAGCCGAAGCCGTCGGCGTGCACGAGACAACAGTCAGCCGCGCCGTCTCCGGCAAATACATCGACACTCCCCAGGGCGTGTTCGAAATGAAGAGCTTCTTCACTTCGGGTCTGTCAACTGCGAACGGTGAGGGCGTCTCGAATGCAAGCGTCAAGGAGCTGATCAATGAAATGGTCGCAAACGAAGACAAGAAGCAGCCCTTGTCAGACGAGGAAATCGTGAAACGCCTGAGCGAAAAGGGCATCATGATAGCCCGGCGCACCGTTGCGAAGTATCGATCCGAATTGAACATCCTGCCGTCCCACCTGAGAAAACAGTATTGACACGCCATAATGGCATGGCAGCCCCCGCTTATCCTGACCGCTGCAGATCGGGCGCTTAATGCGGGACCAGAACCGCCCTGTACCGGATGGTGTTATTGCGCACCTTGGCAATAGCAGTATTGATCTCTGTCAGCCGGAATTTTTCGATGATCGGCCGCACACCGAATCGCGCCGCAACATCGAGCATCTCACGCATTTGCGCGCGCCCGCCTATTGGACTGGCAAGCAAACGCCGGCGCTTCACCAAAAGAGGAAAAAGTGAAAATGTCAACGGTTCGTTTGGCACGCCGACCATGCACAGGGCGCCGTCAGTGCACAACATGTTCAAATACGACTCGAGCGGCAGTGCTGCCGGCACCGTGCTCAGGATCAGGTTAAAAGAGCGGCTCGGGGTTTTTGCCGGTTTGCCGTTGCGGACCAGAACGGTGTCGTGCGCCCCAAGTTTCGCCGCTTCTTCGGCCTTGTTTTCACTGGTCGTGAAAACTGTCACTTGATTGCCAAGGCGGCTTGCAAATTGAACAGCCAGATGTCCAAGCCCGCCCACGCCTATGATGCCGACGCGCTGGCCTGAAGAAAGACCTGCGGCGCGCAACCCGCTGTACACCGTTATGCCACCACACATCAGCGGACCGGCGTGTTCGGTCGGGATTTGGTCCGGCAACGGAAAACAGAATCGACTGTCCATTACGATGTGGTCTGCAAAACCGCCGTATCCGTCGCCAATCACGCTCTGAATCCTGTCACAGCAGTTCTCATTTCCCCGCAAGCAATCGTCGCATGCAAGGCAGGACGATCTTTGCCAGCCCACGCCGACACGCAGCCCAACGCTCAACTCGCTCACGCCCGAACCAACGGCCAGCACGGTCCCCACAACCTCGTGGCCGGGAACCAGCGGATACCGCGACTGTCCCCAATCGTTGTCGATCATGTGGATGTCGCTGTGGCACAGCCCGCAAGCTTCCACTCGCAGGAGCACTTCATGTGGTGCCAATGACGGGGGATCGTAAGACCATTCGGTCAAAGGTTTTCCTCGTTCCAATGCTGCCCATGCCTTGATTTTCATGGCGCAAGCAAAGCACGACCCGGGCGGTTCCGCAAGTCCGTCAAGCCACCTGCTGCCAGATGCCGGAGCCGTGTTTGAAACTTTCCATCAGGCAGGGCTGGCGCTCCGCCACACCTTGCGCGTGCGCGCAAAGTGAATGCGAGCTGGATATACCGCAGACCTCAGTAGAACGCGGCTGTTTGTCAGGATACATTGGCAACTCCAATGTCCGCCCCATTGCCCAAATAAAACCTTGTCCGGCGCCCCAATCCGTCTGACTTGACCAGACCAGTGACATCCAGCCGGACCCAAATAAAGTGTCTGGCACTTTATTTGATTGACGCGCGGGGGGTAGCATCGCCGCCGGAAATAAAGTGTCTGGCACTTTATTTGACTCCGGCCCAGATAGAGTGCCTGGCACTTTATTTGATTGACGCGCGGGGGGTAGCATCGCCGCCGGTGCGCCGGACACCCCACCCCGGCCAGAGTTCCGCGTGCACGCCGAAATGTGAAAAGTTTCTCTCCCGGTTCCGGCTCGCGATAGAGCGCCGGCGCTGCCTTCATGAAACCGTGACTTCGGATCAAAAACCTGAAAGTTCAGGTTGCAACTGGTATAGTCAGCTCATGGAACGACAGCCGATTTCAGTCTGCATGATTTCCGGCCCGGAAGCTCGGCGCATCCGGCGCGCACTCGAAAGCGTCGCCGGTTGGACAACCGAGATCATCGTCGTCTTGAACGAGGATGTCGTCGATGGCACCGAGCAGATCGCACTTGAATTTGGCGCGAAAGTGTTTCGCGAGCGGTGGAAAGGATATGTGGCTCAGAAAAACAGTGCCGCTGAAAAGGCGTCGCAGCCATGGTTGCTCGGATTGGACGCCGATGAAGCCGTTTCCCCCGGGCTACAACGCGAAATCGCACATGCCATGGCCACAGAAGCACTTTCCCCACGGCACGCGGCTTACAGTTTTCCGCGGTGCACGTTTTTCGCCGGCAAGTGGATCAGGCACGGCGACTGGTACCCGGATCGCAAGGTCCTGCTTTGGCGCCGTGGACAGGCCCGTTGGGCAGGCGTTGAACCACACGCTGCGCTCGCGGTTTCAGGCAGTATTGGCCGCTTGAAACATGATTTGCACCACTACAGCATGGAAAACCTCGATCATTTCGTGCGCAAGAGCATTGACTACAGTGACTGTTTCGTTTGCCATGCAGCGGAAACGGGGCTGCGGGCTTCCCGGCTTGACATCTGGGGCAGGCCGCTCTGGCGCTTTGTTCGTGGTTATGTCCTCCGGCTTGGTTTCCTTGACGGATGGCAGGGCTATTGCATAGCTCGCATGACAGCGTTTCAGACTTTTCTTCGCTACGCCAAACTGCGCGAGCGTGCGGTCGCACAGCGCGACACGGCGTAATCCCGGCCTGCATATTCCGCAGCCCGGCCCAGCCGGAACCAAAGTTGTCTGAGGGGCAGTGACCCGGCGGCTGCGACGGTTGATGAGCGATGCACTGATGAACGTTGCGAGTTGAACGTTGTACGTTGAGCGTTCCTTTCGGTTCGCCCAGTGGGTCGTCTGTTTGGGAACGTTCAACATCCAACGCTCAACGTGCAACGTACAAAGGCGTTACTGCACAATGAGTGCTTATTTCAAGGCCGCCTGAAGGCGGGACTACAGACCGCGGCGGGCGGTTGAAGCCATTGGCATGGGAAGACCACGTCGCAGAGTGCTTTGGGCTTCAAGTATGCCGGCTGAGTGGACCTGTGAAGCTGGCGCCGCGAAAAGGTTAAGTTAAGATGCAAAGGCTACCGTGGCCCGTGACCGCCGTGTGGCGGGCGATAGACCGAGATCGTCTTTCTGCGGGGGTCTATTCTTTCATAGACGCACGGCGGCTGCGGGCTATCGACCGCGCGGACTTGGACCATCGGAAGCGGTTTTCCCCCGCCGCCAACATGTGCGGGATCGATCCCGTGGTTGATTATCCGGTGGCTTTCATGTCCGCCGCCATGCGGACGATCAACCGTGTAGTTGAACACCACGGTTGTGTGATGGAACACGTCTCGTCCGCGATCACCGCCGATCGGTCGGCGTGACGGCTTTCCAATGTCGGCCACATAACAAAAGCTGAAATGCACCCAGTCCAGGCCGAAGTCGAACCCTGCACTGACGTGCTTGCCGTGATACACGAATCTTGCCGATACGGTGTCATACACAACTCCGGGCGGCAGCGGCGCCCAACCGCAGTATTCGCCGCCTGTTCGCCACACAACCCAGGCCGGTCCCCAAACTCGATCCGGCACCCAGACCCATCCGTGTCTTGGATGCAAGTGCCATCGGCCATAGTGAAAGACAGCCCAGCCCCACGGATATTCCGAGTACCAGTACCACCCGTAGTTGGTCCATACCCAATACCCCCTGTCCCAATACGGTCGCCAGCCCGGAGTTGTTACGACAACTGTCGGCTGCCAGCACCACCGCCCATCTTCGATGAGAATCCATCGCCCATACGGCGTCAGCGCGTCGTAGAAAAACGCCACATCAGGGGCCGCCCGCGGCGCAGGTTGTGCCGGCGGCAACACCGATGGCGGAGGAGGGGGCACGGAAACAGGCGGGCTCGAAGGTCCGCTTGCAGCAGGCTGGGGCGGCGGTTGAACAGATGGCGTTTGAGGCGCGCCCTGAGATGTCGAACCCCCCGCGGTCGTGGTAGCCTGGCTTCCACCTGTACTGGCGGTTGGCAAATTCGCTTTGCCGCTGGCAAGCATGGCTTTGAGAACTGCTTCCGACAGGCCTTTGGTGCGCAGAGACAACAAGTCGTCCGCGGACAGATCGTAATTGATGTTCTTGCTCTGGATGAACGCGACGATTGTTTCGTCCTGCACGCCTGCGTCTTTCAATTTGAGGACATCTTGGATGGCCGCGGAATTCGCGGCGCTGAGGCTCACGGCGAAAATCCAGATCGCCGCGCATATTATGCCTGTTCCGAAGATTCCATTTCTTGCTTGCATAGCACCAATTCCGGGTTGCTCGGAGAATTAGACCAATGAGCTCCGGGTCATATTCAGGTTGGCGGAGCTCCGTCTCAGGCCGACCATGCATGCGCTGTGGCAACGCCCAACGTGTGATCGACGCTGTCGGTGTCCTGCCCGCCTTGTTTCCTGGGTCCGGAAATCTCACCGGATTGAGCGCATGGGTATATCTGAGAGGTTGGCCGGTGAGATTCCCGGGCCGACGCACTGCAAGAAACCTGTAACCTTTCACCACGGCCGTTCGTATTAACAGGTGGCTGGCAAAATGCCAGTCTGTCTGAAAGCGAAACAAATCAATTGGTTTAACCATGATGAAAGCAAGAATTGTTACCGGGGCGATGATGGTGTGCGCATTCTGCGGCGTTAACACAATGGCTGCGCCGATAAACCATGCCGATGTTGTCAGCGAACCAGCATGGGTTTTTCACATTGATTTCGATACGCTGCGAGGAACGGTCATCGGCCAGCACCTGTTGAGTGAAATGAACAAGCCGGAGGTCCTCAACAGACTCGCTGCGTTCCAAGCCATTTTCAATTTTGATCTGCGCAGCCAGTTGCACGGCGCGACAATTTACGGCGCATCAACGTCAGCAGAAGATGGCGTGATGCTGGTGCATGCCGATTTCGATGCTGCGCGCCTGACCACCCTTGCCCGGGCCGCCAATGGATATCAATCCAGCATGCACAGACAGCACACGATCCACAGTTGGATTGAT
>JARYMD010000232.1 GCA_029907285.1 Verrucomicrobiota bacterium
AGACCATTGTCGCTCAACCGCTGGATACAGCCAGATCAGTGCCGAACCTGCAGAAATCGCCAACAATGTCCATGCCTGCAAATCAACCGAAGCTTCGATCTGGTATGTTTCGCCCGCAATGCCATGGAGCGCAATTGCCGCCCCTTCATCCAGAGCGTTCACCCCAACAAACCGCGGCGCCAATTCAGCATCGGATCGGAATGCTTTCCTCTGCCCGCTGATTGCCGCCAGTGTCCCATCAAACGCTGCGGCACCGGCAAATGTTGAAACGATTTCTGCGTTGGGTGGCACGCGCAGTACATAGCTCAGTGTCCGCGGAGTGAAATCAAAAAACGGCCCCCATTTCACTCTGTTCAGCCTTGCGTCAAAAGTGCCTCCGTTGCTCACATTTACTATTGCCCAACCGGGCGGCGGTTGGTCTTCAACGGCATACACGGCGACATTTGTGCTTGGCGCGACGTTGATTGAAACAGTGACGGTCTCGTCTGGTGCCACAAGCTGTGGCAGAGTTGCCGTGGCCGATCCAAGCTGGCTGACGGTGCCGAGTGTAGGCAGCGGCGGAGCCGGATAAACCGGTTCTTCGTCGGCACCGAGTGCAACCCAACAAAACGGTTCGTCGCCGGCGTTTAGGTCGAATTTGTAGGCCGAACCGGAGCGCCACAGTGAAATTGCCTGTGCTGCATGAGCGAGCGGAACTGGCATCGGACCTGCGGGCCAGTTTGTGCCCCGTTTCCATGCCGCTGCATACCCGGTCGCTTCGTTGATTGCGATCCATCCATCGACCGGCAATCTGTCGGCGGGATGCGTCTTGAACGCTTCCATCTCGGCATCGCCGCTGACCACGCCGGGGATAACATCGATGTTGAACATGCCCAAAAACTCTTTTGTGCCGGTGTCGCCTGCCGGAGGAGTGACCTCGTAGGTGAGCGTTCGCGCAATTCCGTCATAGAATGGACCGAACTTGACGGTTTTTGATGCTGGGTCATAGAACCCGCCGTCGCTTATCTGGCCCACGGCCCATCCCTGCGGCGGAGTATCCCAAATCACGTAAAACCCGTGGCCGACGATTTCCGCTGTTTGAATGGTCACAACAAACTTTGCCCCGCCGGCGTACCACGTCGGCAAGCTGCGCCATGCAAACGGGTCCGCAGGCAAAACGCCCGAAGGTTGCACGGTCTGAACTCCGGCAAAAGCCGCGACATTGCCGTCGAATGCTGCCGCGCCCGTGAACACACCCGTGTTGGTGGCGTTGTTGGGCGGTTTGATTTCATACGAAAGCGTGCGCGGCACGGCGTCAAAGAACGGTCCCCACTTGACCTTCTGTTTTGCGTCGTCAAGAAAACCGCCGGCACTAATGTTGGTGATGGCCCAGCCTGCAGGCGGTTTGTGTTCGACCGCATACACTGTGACATTTGAAGCCGGCGTTACTTGTATTGCCACGCCAAAGGATTCTCCCGGATTGTATGACAACGGAAGCGAGACCCATGCGCTGCCATTTGGCGCCGTGGTCCCGGATGACGGCCCATCTGGTTGCGGTCTGCCGGGATAATCTCCGGCCCCGGGAAACCACCAGTCTGGTGCCGTTGGTGCCCCAGCGTCATAACGGTAAGATTCACCATTCGACCAGAGCTCAATCGCACGCAGCAGATAAACTGTGGGGACCGGACTTGGCCCGGGCGACCATGATGCGCCCCGTTTCCAGGCCGCGCCATAGGCGGTGATTTCTCCGATCGTCATCCAGCCGTCCACGTCGTGGTTGTCCGCGGGGTGTAACGGCACAAGTTTGAGCACGTGAGTGCCGCCCATGACGCGCTCCACTCCGCCGATGTTTGAACTGCCGACGAACGTCTTTGCACCCGAGTCTGTTGCCGGGGGTGTGACAGTGTATGTCAACTCACGCGCCAGCGCGTCCAGAAACGGGCCGAAACGAACCCTGCGGGTCGATGGATCGTAGTACCCGCCATCACTTACTTTCCCCACTGTCCATCCGTTGGGAGGGGTGTCTTCCACCGCGTAAAAAGACACGCCTGACAGTGGCGTGGCTGAAAGGGTCACGGTCATCTCCAATCCACCCGAATACGCACGAGGCAACTGCCGCTCGACAAACCCGCTTGCGGTGTGCCGTTGGTCGCGTCTGAACATGGGCCATGCTCCGGGTGCAGGCGGGCTGTTGGCTCCAACTGCGAACACTTTTCCGTCCCTGGTCCCTACCAATATCGAGCCGTCCGATCTGATCGTGGGGGAGGATGAATTGATCGGCGAACCAGCGGCAAAAGTCCACTTGATCGAACCAGACGCAGTAATCGCGTACAACAGCCCGTCCAGCGCGCCGACGTAAATCGTTCCATCTGTAGCCAGAGCGATCGACGAATAGAATACCCGGCCGGGCAAAGTCAGCTTCCAAAGCACAGTGCCGTCTGATTTGATTGCATGGACGGTGCCGCTGTACGTTGCCGCGTAAACCGTCCCATCAATGCCAACCGCAGGCGACGAGTAAATGTCTGAATCGGTCGTCAGCTCCCACAGCTTGTCGCCACTCGGCGTTAATGCATAGAGTCTTCTTCCCACAGTCCCAAAATAAATCACGCCGTCGGGTCCGATTGCTGCCGATGCATCGATTTGTCCGGTGCCGTAGAACGACCATTTGAGTTGGCCTGTTGGGCTGATCGCATGAATCCGGCCGTCTCGTGACCCGACATAAATCGTCCCATCACGGCCAACGGCGGGCGAGGCAAACACCGCACCTCCTACCGTCAACTGCCAACGCTCCAACCCCCCGGTCCCGATTGCATACACTTTGCCGTCCATCGATCCCACATACACAGTGCCATCCACCGCAATTGCCGGTGATGACCTGACCTCGCCACTGGTCCGAAAACTCCATAATTCTGCCCCGGTGGAACTCACCGCGTACACCCGCCGGTCATTCGAGCCGAAGTATATCTTGTCGCCCGCGCCGATAGCCGGTGACGACACGATTGCTCCACCGGCTGTGAATTGCCATTTCTGGCTCCCGCCAGCCGACAACGCATACAACCGGCCATCAGACGCGCCAAGGTAGATGGTCCCATCCGAACCAACGGCCGCTGACGTGGCCACTTCACCGCCGGCCTGGAATTCCCACAGTTTCGATTGCGCTCCGGCGCCGGGCGCTGACAACCATGTCACTGCCGCAGCCAGCAGCGTCGATACTCTCCCACACCAGCGAATCCTGAAGAATGCATTCACGTGCAGTTGTTGCTTGTCACCAATTGTTCATCTAACGGCACTAGACCGCCACAATAACAGCAAGATTCAAGCTCGAAATTCGATTATACCGGACTTGGATGCGTTTCGGCCTTGTCCGGAGCGCGGGCAAGAGAGACCAGGGACCGGAGACCATAGACCATAGACCATGGACCTCTGATACAGCACGGGAGACAGGAGACTGAGGACAGGGGGTAGGGGCAGGAGACAGGGGGCAGGGGGCACCAAGAACAGTTTTCATTGTAATGAATCACCGTCGCCAGTCCGCACGCGTTTAGAAGGGCCGAAGGCCCGGTCTATACCAGCCTGGGGCAACGCCCCAGGTCGTGCGTCAACCCGTGAGAGTAAGGGCTGAAAGCCCGCGCCAAGCCGCAGCTTCGGAGTTTCGGAGGACGAAAGTTAGGTTGTAAATCGGCAAGCACTTGAGGTTCCGGTGAAAGTTCGGTCCGCGGATTTGTGTGATCGAAACGGGCCGTGCGATCAGTCGTCGGGTTGATGCGGCCGAGGACGGCCGCGCTCCCGGCGCCTGTGCCCGTTGATGAGGGGTGTCGGATACGCCGGGCTGCGAAATATCGCGGGCTATGGGAAGCGCGCCCCACACCGAACCAAAAGGGAAGTTTTTTGCAAAGTGTCAGAACTGGCGTTGCCGAACTCGGCGCGCACCATCCTTTGACTGGCTTTTCTTGGTGCAATGTCATAGACAAAGGCTGTGACAAATAAGCGCCTGAATATGCGATGGGCTGCGAACGCAGCAATTTTTGCCCTGTTGCCGTTGATGGCTTGTTTCGCCGGTGAAAGGGTCGCTTCTGAAGCACCAAAAGGAAAGCCCCTCAAGGTCTTCATCCTCGTGGGCCAGTCGAACATGGAAGGGCCCGCGAACGTCGAAACGTTCGATTACATCGGCGACGACCCGGCGAGTGCGCCGCTGTTGAAAATGATGCGCGGGCCCGACGGCAAGCCGACTGTGTGCGACCACACATGGATTTCGTATCTGACCGGCGCTGGCGATGAAAACTTCGAACTCACGGGCAAGCTCACAGCGGGTTACGGTTCAATGTGGGGTTTGGATCGCACCAAGCCCGGCGACAGAATCGGACCGGAGTTCACCTTCGGGTTGATTATGGACTCCGTGTTAACAGAGCCGGTGCTCATCATCAAGGCGGCGTGGGGCGGCAAAAGCCTTCACACAGATTTCCGCTCGCCCAGCGCCGGGCCGTACCAGCTTAATGACTATCAAAAGAAGCTCTATTACGACCCGCCCGGCCACGGTGTGCCGAAAGACATGAACCAGTGGCTCGCCGACAAGAAACGTGAGACCGGCCGCTACTACCGGCTCATGATCGAGCACGTGAAAAAGGTGCTCGCTGATCCAAAACGCGTGGTGCCGGGCTACGACCCGGCACAGGGCTGCGAGCTGGCGGGCTTTGTCTGGCTGCAAGGGTGGAACGACATGGTGGACAGCCACACCTATCCGGACCGCGGCAAGCCGGGCCGCTTTGAAGTGTACAGCGAACTGCTGGCGCACTTTATTCGCGATGTGCGGCGCGATCTGGGCGCGCCGAAGATGCCGTTTGTGATCGGTGTGATGGGTGTCGGCGGCGTCGCGGCGGAAGCGGATGTCATGGAGTTTCGGAAAGCGATGGCTGCGCCGGCGGCGCTGCCTGAATTCAAAGGGAATGTGGTTGCCGTGGAAACCGCGCCGTTTTGGTCCGAGGAACTGGCGGCCATTGACAAGAAACACGAGAAAGTCCGCCAGATGCGCTACTTTCTCGACTCGAAACACAAGGATTACCCGAATGCTGACGGCAAGATGACCGAGGAGCAGAAGCGTGAGTATCTGGAGAAGTTCGAGGCCGACCTCATTTCGCCCGCCGAAGCTGCGATGTGGAAACGCGGCGCCTCGAACGCCGGTTACCATTACCTCGGCTGCGGGAAGACCTTCGCCCTGATGGGCAAAGCATTCGCCGAAGCGTTGCGCGAGATGATGAAAGAGCAGCAAGCGATTTGACTTGAGCTCCCATAACAAGAACGCACATAAGAACACATGAAACATCTCTCATCCATTTTTCTTGTCGTCATATCCGCCATTGCAGAGCCCGGGTCGCCGGAGGGAATCAAGCGTGGCGAAATGTTCGGTTACCTGTTGTTCGGCGGCGAACGGGTGCCCAAGGAATACAACGCAGGCTTCTCGTTCTATGCTGCGGCATGGCCGCTGGTTGACCACTACCCCGGTCACGAGTTCCAGACCGGGCTGGTCGGCACCTGGATGCATCCACTTTATGAGCCGGGCCAGAAACCGAAAGAGGAATGTTACACCGACATCGAAGGTGGACTTGGCTGGTGGCGTGACACGCGCTTTCCCACCACAACGCCGAAGTTCATCATGGGCGGCGTGGGACCGAACTTCTCGGTCATCGCCAACGGCCCGGGCTACGGCGCAGGCACGTGGGAGGATGAGCGCGGCCTCTATGGTGTTGTGCAGCTCAGTCCGTGGCTGCTCTTTCCGCTCGACGGTCTGAATCTCAAGCAGGGCACATGCGGCGAACTGTTCGGTTACGGTTATCTGCCTTTGCCTCTCACCGACCCCAAGCCGACCACTGCCGGTGCCAACGTTCCCACGGGTAACCAGTGTTGGACGCTCTTTTTGAACACGGCAAACTTCAAAGGGCCGGTCGCCTTCTTCACGCCTTACTTCTGGTCCCGCGCCCTGCTCAAGAACCCGCAGTGGACGGGAAAACTGCTCGATTCAGCTCCGTCCGATCCCAACAAGGCAATCCAGATGGAGACCCAGCACATCCCGGCAATCTTCAGTACAGCCGCGGATGGGGCCACGTTTGCCCGGATGGCGCGGACTTCATTCCCAGTCACCACAGAAGGACATTCGGCTCTCCTGCACCGGCACACTGTTTATACAAAAGCCGCGTTGTGGGACGAGGTCGAACGCTGGTTCGCCGGCGGCCCGGCAGCGGATGGAACCATCAAGGTTTCCGCATCGGCCACGCAGCGATTCAAGGCCTCCGGCGGCTCGAGCTGGAGCTTCATCCCGCCCGGTGTTCCACACAATCAGGCCGCCCCGCTGGCGTGGAAGTCCTTTGCCACGTCCATCACGCCCGACCCGCTGACACTTGGTTTTCGGTGGAACGAAGAACTGACACGCAAGAGCGGGGCGCTGGTGACGCTTCCTGAGTTCTTCCGACTCGGCAAAGAAGAAGGCAAACCACGCTGGTTGGTTGTGACGGCCAACGATGTGCCCGATGAACTGGGCCTTAAGCAATACCGTTTCGAAACGCCGAAGGAACAACCACAGGAACCGCGCACCACGCCCGACGATCCAGCGAGTTGTTGGAAAAAGCCCGGACCGGTTGCAGGCCCGTTCAAGGCGCGCCTCGGCGATGGCAGTGTGGTGACGTACTATTGGTACCGGTTTGCTGATCAACCTGCGATGCTGAATGCCGACCTCACACCGCAGGAACGCGAGTTGGTGCAGAAACGCGTGGAAAAGCTCCATCGCGCATGGACCAAGGACCGCGACTATCTCGCCCCGCCCGAGTTTGGCACGCTTGCAAGTCTGGACCCGGCGCTGATCGTCACTCCATCGCGCGGGCTTGAAGTCGGTTACGTCCCCATTGCCAGGCGGCAGGAGTTGGAATGACACGT
>JARYMD010000233.1 GCA_029907285.1 Verrucomicrobiota bacterium
CTTGATGTCGGATTACCTGTTCAGTGAACGATCCGCTCAGGGCCAGTGGTGGGCGAGCGTCCTTTACGCAATAACCCCAAACTGGCAGTTGTTCTGGATGGCCGACGCACTCGACAATCAACAAAAAATCCCCTGGGCTTACGTGGCCAGAGCCTTCGGATATGTCGTCGGGTACCTTGGCGCATCACTTGCCGCGGCGATGCTCTTGTTTGAAGACCGGGAATTGAGCTGATGGTTGTTTTGCTGTCATGGAACATAGCGTCCAAAAAAGAGGGTTGTTAAACTGGCTGATTTTGCTGGTGCTCGGAAGCGCACAGGCAGTCGCCGCCGTTTATGCGCATTCAGCAACCGGGCTTGTTGCCAGCGCTTTTGTTGGCCTCGGTTTCCTGGTTGCTATCGTTAGCTACTTCCAGATGCGGCTCGAGGAACGCGAGCAGCTCGAACAGATGGAAATCGACGAGCTCAAACGAAAAGCAGTCAGCGAAACAATATTCACAGAGTCCGCGCCCGACACGTTCCCGGCCCGCCGCGCGCGCGAGCAGTTCGAAAAGTACGTCGTTCCCGTTTTCAGCGCGCTGCTGTTTCTGCTGCAAGTGGGCGCGGCTTATGCCTTGTGGCGGCACGTGGCAGATGACAGGCCCTCAGATGCCCAGCGTGCCACACTGGTAATGGCATTGAATGGTTTGTTTGCGTTGGTGTTTTACCAGTTCGGAAAATACACGGCGGTTTTGGCACGACTGGAGAAACAGCGGCTTTTGCGTCCGCAAGCAAGCTACCTGTTGCTGGGTGCGTTGTTGAGCTTGCTGACGTCGCTGGCCGAAGTCGCCGGCTGGCTCGGGTATCCAAAGATCGATCCGGCTGTTGGCAAAGTGTTGATAATCGTGCTGGCAGTCGTGGCAGCGGAAAATCTCATTACCCTCGTCCTCGAGATTTACCGTCCGCGAGTCAAAGGACAGGCCGAGCACCCATTGTACGAAAGCAGGCTGGTTGGGTTGTTAGGGCAACCTGGCGGGTTGATCACCACTCTGGCGCAGGCCCTGGATTACCAGTTCGGTTTCAAGGTTTCGGAAACGTGGTTCTACAAGTTTCTCGAACGTGCTCTGCCGGCATTGATTCTGTTTCAGTTTGGCCTGCTGATCGCATCGAGCTGTTTTGTGTTCGTTGAGCCGGGCGAGCAGGTGCTGCTTGAAAGGCTCGGGCATCCAGTGCCCGGCCGCGAGATACTGAACCCCGGCCCGCATCTAAAGTGGCCATGGCCAATTGACCGCGTGTACCGCTATCAGACGGATCGCGTGCAGACCTTCACCGTCGGACTCATCCACGACGAGGCAGCCGAGAGAGAACGGACGCTTCTATGGACGAAATTTCACGCCAAAGAGGAATTCAACATGCTGGTTGCCAGCAAAGAAGGCAGCACAAACCTGACCGGAGGCGAGCAGGCGGTGCCAGTGAATCTGTTGGCCGTCAACATCCCTGTCCAATACAAGGTTAAGGACCTGCGCGCTTTCGCCTACGGGCATGCGAATGCATCAGAATTGCTTCAACGAATCGCCAATGCCGAGGTCACACGATACCTGGTGAGCGTTGACCTTGACGAGTTGATGACCACCGGCAGGCAAAGAGCCGGACAGGAACTTCAGCGGCGGATACAAGAAAAGGCGGATGCGATGGGCCTGGGTGTTGAAATCATTTTTGTCGGGTTGCACGGGATTCATCCCCCGGTCAAGGCTGCACCAGATTTTGAACGCGTCGTTGCAGCACTCCTTGAAAAGGACGCGACAAACTTGATCGCCAGGGCTTACGCTGCCACCAACGTGCTCGTTGCTCGAGGTCTCGCAGCAAAGAAAACAAACGAGGCCGAGGCGTACCGATCCTCGTCTGTTGCCGCGGCCGAAGGCACCGCAGGACGGTTCACAAATCAACTGGCCGCTTATAAGGCGTCACCTCAAGTGTACACTTTGCGCTCGCAATTGGACACTTTGGGGCGGGCCATGGCCTCGGCGCGCACGTATGTCTTGTCCATTACGAATACCCATGGAGTTGCGATTCTTAACCTCGAGGAAAAACTGCGAAAGGATTTGTTGGATGTGATGTTGCCCGCATCCGGGCAGAAATGAGTGAGTTTGCGTCTGTATGAAAATGAGAAAATACAATCCTGTCACGCTTGCGACCGGTTTGCTGGTCCTCGTCATTTTTCTGGCGATGCTCTTCTGTTTCCAAGTGCGCCAGACTGAAGTGGTGGTCGTCACCACCTTCGGGCGCTACACAAGAGCCATCGCAGAACCCGGATTGAAGTTCCGATGGCCATGGCCGATCCAGAACCTGCACCGGTTCGACAACCGAATCCACAACTTCGAAAAGCATTACGAGCAGACAACCACACGCGACAGCAAGACAATCCTTGTGGATGTGTTTCTCGGATGGAAAATCAAGGACCCGAAAATCTTCCTCGAACGATTCAACGGCGACACGAAACGTGCCGAAGAAGGGCTCGAGGTCCTGCTGCGAGCAGCCAAGAACAGCGTCATAGGCCAGCATCCACTCAGCGACCTCATTTCACCCAATCCACAAGACCTCAAGTTCTCCCAGATGGAACAGGAGATGCTGAACAGCATCAAACCGGCCGCAACCGAAAGTTACGGCGTGGAAGTCGTCGCGCTCGGCATAAAACAGCTCGGATTGCCCCAGGGCGTAACCGAAAAGGTGTTCGAGCGAATGAAAGCCGAAAAAGACCTGCTCGTAAAACAGTACCAGGGCGAGGCCGCAGGCGAGGCAATCCGCATCCGATCCGAAGCCGACCTCGAAAAAGAGCGCATCCTCGCCGAAGCGGAGAAACAGGCACGGATAATTCGCGGCCAGGCCGATGCCGAAGCGGCAAAGTACTTCAAGACTTTCGAACAAGACCCGGAGTTTGCCGTTTTTCTTCTGAAGCTCAACGCACTCGAACAAGCCCTCAAAGACAGGGCAACATTGATCCTGGACACCCGCACAACACCGTTTGACGTGCTCAACAGCAAACAGGAAGTCGGCACCGGCAAGCGCCAAGGGGAACAACCATGAGCGATCCGCTGAATCTCGACAAATTGCCCAAACGGCCCAAACCGGCCGATGAGGAAGGTCTTGCTCCGACAACGTTCGAAGACGCCAGTGCGCAGGCGTTGTCGGAGGCGTTGCGCAGCAGCTTCCGAATCATTCGATTGATAATGATCGGGCTGGTCCTGCTGTTCTTGTGCTCCGGGGTGTTTGTTGTTCAGCCCAATGAACAGGTCATCCTGTTGAGACTGGGCAAACCGGTCGGCGTTGGCGAAGGCATGTTGTTCCAACCGGGTTGGCACTGGGCATGGCCCTACCCAATCGACGAAAAAGTCCGAATCCGAACCGGCCAAAGCCAGACGGTCGTCTCGTCAACAGGTTGGTACGCCATCACGCCTGAAATGGACGCCACAAACGCAATGCCAACCGCATACGGTTTCTTGCGCCCCGAATCCGAGGGATACACCCTGACCGGCGACGGCGGCATCGTTCACGTCAGAGCCACCCTCAAATACAGAGTCAGCAAACCGCTCCGATACCATCTCGACTTTGCAGATGTGCCGGCGCTTCTCACCAATGTCCTCAACGAAGCCATCTTCCACGCCTCCGCAAGGTTCACCGCCGACGCCGCCGTGTACAAGGACCGACCCGGATTCCGTGACGCTGTAATGGAACGCGTGAATGAACTTGTGGAAAAACTCGATCTCGGAATAGTGATCGAGACCGGCGATGTCGAGGTCCTGCCACCCGCCGATTTGTTCGATGCCTATGTCAAAGTCAACAACGCCGAGGAACAGCGCGGGACCGAGTTAAGCAAAGCGAGAAGTTACCGGGACGAAACAGTCCGCACCGCCATCGGCCAGGCCAAAGCCATCATCAACAGCGGCCTGGTCAGCAGCAACTGGTTGATTTCCCAGGTCGTCGCAGACGAGCGCGCCTTCCTTGATCAATTGCCCATGTACCGGGAAAACCGCGACTTGTACAAGCAACGGCTGCTTGCCGCTGCAATGGAGCGAGTGCTCACAAACGCAAGCGTCAAGTTCACCCTCCCGGAACAGTTCGACGAGTTGCGCCTCCAAGTAACACGCGAACCCGAAAAGCTCGAATCGAAAACGTCAAGGTGAACAGCGATGACGAAGGACCCCACAGACTAACACACAAGTTTTCTCATGCAGGTCACCTCACTTCTCACTCGCCAATCGCACGCGGAAAAACACGAACCCGATCACGAGGTTCATGCCGGGCATGACCACGACCACGAGCACATTCCCGTCAAGCTCTCGCAAACGCTGATCGGCTTGGTGTTCATAATCAATTCCTACCTTGTTGACTGGCTTTTCCCCGGCGGGCGCATGGCGGCCAGCGCAAGCGCAATGATCGGCGCACTCATATTGGGCGCCCCCATAATCTGGACTTCCATCAAGGATTTGCGGCGCGGCGTCCTCAGCATCAACGAGCTGGTCAGCATCGCTGTCCTTGCAGCTTTCGCCGAAGGCGGGTTCGCCGCAACAGGCGAGGCCGCAGGGTACCAAACCGCCGGCATAGTGGCTTTCTTCATGTTGATGGGGGAAATCATCGAAACACGCACCGCCGCAGGCGCGCGCGCCTCGATCGAATCGCTCATCAAACTCACCCCAACCAAGGCACGACGTATCCTCCCCGATGGCGGCGAGGAAGAGGTCGCCGCCAAAGACCTGCAAGTGGGCGATGTAATCCGCATTCGCCCCGGTGACAACGTCGCCGCAGACGGCGTTATTGTGAACGGCGAAGGCTCGTTCAACCAGGCCACAATAACAGGCGAGTCATTGCCCGTTGACAAAAAGCCGGGCGACCAGGTCTTTGCAGGCACACAGAACCTGACCGGGGTGTTGGAGGTCCGCGTGACTCGCGCCGGCGAAGACACAACCCTCGGCAGAGTTCGCGATCTCATCCTCGCCGCTGAAAAAACAAAGTTCCCCCTCATGCGCATCGTTGACCAGTACATGGTCTATTACACGCCCCTTGTGCTGGTCATCGGCGCGCTTGTCTGGGCATTCACCCACGACCTCAAACGTGTCATATCTGTGCTCGTCGTTTCCTGCCCGTGCGCGTTCATCCTCGCCTCCCCTTCAGCAATGGTCGCAGCGCTCTCCGCCGCAGCCCGCCTTGGAATACTGATCAAGAACGTTGCCGATCTCGAATTGGCTGCACGAATCAACGCTTTCATATTCGACAAGACCGGCACGCTGACCACCGGACGCCTCGCAGTCAGCCGCCTCGCGCCACAGCCGAACATCAAGCCTGCGGAACTGTTGCGGGTAGCCGCTTCAGCCGAAAAATACAGCAACCACCCCGCCGCAAAAGCAATGGCTGACCTCGCCGCCCAGGTGGGAGTGCCACTCGCCGATCCAAAGAATTTCAAGGAAACCGCCGGCCGCGGCATTATCGCCGACGTCAACGGATCGCGTGTCGTCATCGGGCGCGCCCAATGGTTGAAAGACAACGGACTGGCCGATGATGTGATGAAGTTTGTCGATCTCGACGAGGCAGAAGGCGTCAGCCTAGTGTTCGTCGCTCGCGACGGCCAGTTCATCGGCTGGATAGGGTTGCGCGACGAAACACGCCGCGAAGCCAAGGAGTCATTGCAGGGACTGCTCGATGCAGGCGTGCGCCGCATTTCGATGGTTTCAGGCGACCGACAGGCTGTTGCGGCGCGCGTCGCACGCGAAATCGGATGCGAAGAAGTCATGGCTGAGTGCCTCCCACAAAACAAGGTCGATTTCGTCCGCCAAATGCGGTCAAAAGGATACCGCGTCGCGGTCGTGGGCGACGGTGTCAACGACGCCCCCGCGTTGGCAGCGGGCGACATGGGCATCGCAATGGGCGCCGCAGGCAGCGAAGTCGCAATCCACAGCGCAACAATAGCGCTGATGAACAACGACCTGCGCCGTTTGCCGTTCCTTGTGAAGCTTTCCCGAATGACGCGAAATGTCATAAACCAGAACTTCTTGTTCGGCGTGTTCTTCATCATCGGCGGACTCACCCTGGCCTCGTTCGGTTACATCAGCCCCATAATCGCCGCCATCATGCACAACGTCGGCTCCCTTATCGTCGTCTTCAACAGCGCGCGGTTGGTCAGGCAGGGTGAAGAACTCGAACCGTTCCGAGCGCCGTCCTCTGATTCGGAACCAACCGGAACGCCGACCCGCACGGCCGCAAGCCCGCAGCCGGCGTAAACTCAGCGCCGCACCATGCAAATCTGCCGTCAGGATTGCTAGGCTGAAAGTCCCACTCGACCGCTCAGATTTTGATTTGCGAGTGAGCTGATTTGCGAGCGAGCCAGCCCCCCCACGCAGATCGCATTCAGCCGGAATTCGAGGTGTGGAATTGTCGTGTTTCGCTATTTGGCCCGTTTCGCGGTTGAAACACCACCGATCGCACATGACAGTCCGATAGGAATCAAGGACGGTTTGTGCCAGCCGACTCCAAAACATTCGTGGCAGCAGGCAGTTCGCGGTTCCCCTCAGCAGACTTCACTCCCGGACGGAATGCAAAGTACACAATAAAGGCGTTAAGCAGAATAAAACCCACCACCACCGCCCACAACAACCGCTGCGCTTTGCGCGCCTCAAGACCGTCGTTCATTTCCCATACCATTGACTCGAAAAGTGCCCGCGAAAAGCAAAACTCGCAGACCTTGAACGCTTGCGACTTCAACAGATTAAACCGCCGCTGCCAATTCTTATTCTTCCCAGCCGACCTAACCCTCATATTTCCCGGCCCGGCGTAGCCGGAACCAAAGTCGCCCAACGCCCAACGCCCCCTGCTCTTGCCCCC
>JARYMD010000234.1 GCA_029907285.1 Verrucomicrobiota bacterium
AGTCTTTTCCTGCGAGTGCAAGGACGTTGGTGCGTTGCGTGAGGGGGACGACGATTTTGAACGTGCGCTGGTCGGTCCATGTCACCGGGAACGGGATGCCATTTACCTCGATTGTGGCGACAGCAAAAGGCGCGGTGCCGGTGAGCGTGGTCGTTGGCGTTGACGAGGTGAAATCGTTGCCGCTGTTGGTTGTTATGGCAAAAGTGGAAGCGTCATTCGCGCGAATCTGATTCAGAATGTAAGAGCGCCTCGAGTTGATGAAGCTCTTGATGTCTGTGGGAAGGGACAAGCCGGTTACGCCGTTTTTGACAAGGACATCGCGGCGGGCGTCTATTTGCGGGAGATAACGCTCCGGCAACATCGGGCCGTTGACAGCGTCGATGTATCCGCGCCAGAGCATTCGGCGGAAAGCGGGGTTGTCGTACATCCGGTTCACGATTGGGTCCTGGCCGCCCCACAACTGCGAACTGGCGTTATTCCCAAGGCCGAATGTGAAATCGATGTCCCAGCGAAGCAGAACTGACGGGATTCCGGGCTGCTTGTATAGATACATGTTCTGGCCGACGCTGTAGCTCCACATGTCCCAATCGCCCATGATGTAGCCGCAACCGAAAACGCGCATCCACTGGTCGATATTGGCAATGGCGAGCAACCCGTCCACGTACGTTGCGCCTGTGTTGTTGGCGGCATTGACGAGATCGAAAACGGTTGTGTAGTTGGTGGCAGTGCCGTCGTTGGACCTGCGTTGAAAGTTCCATCGATAACGGGCGAGCTTCAAAACGCCGCCGGTTGTAGTGAATTTTTCCAGCGTGGCGCCGGTTGCTCCGAAACTGCTGTTGTCATCAGCGAACTCGAACCAGACCGCGACCTTGTAGAGGTCGCCGCTGCCGCCCGCAGGGAACCAGTTTTCGGCGTGGTCGTGATCCGGCTGCTGGAGGTCTTCCATGATGTTGTAGGGTTCGCCTCCGTTTCGGTAGAGCCTGATGTAGTGTGCATGCAGATAAGGCACGCCCTGTTGCTGATGAAGCCATGCAGCGAGCTGACTTCGAATTGCGCTTGGTTCGCTGCCGCCGTTGCCGGTGGCGGCGAACACTCTTTCTGTTGCACCGAGCAGGCGGTCGTCGCTTGGCACTTCCACGGCGAAGTCACCTCGTCCGCCGTGATACGGGCTGCCCTTGTCCCGGAACCCCACATTGTAAATCACCCGATGGTTTCTGTACACCAGGGTCGCATCGCGATAGGTATTGTCCAGGCCGCGGCTGCGCGCAGTCTCGGTGTTTCGCGTGCTCCACATGTGATAGTGCAGAAACGTGCCGAAAGGAACAGTATCGCCCCATCGTATGAGGCATTCCTGACCCGGGTTCGCAGCGGTGAACGCGCCGGACGGGAAGGCACTTGTGAGCTGGGAGGCCGCGTTGTCGGCCGCTTCGATTATGAAAGCGACGAGCGTTCCGGCGCCTTGGCCGGTGAGCCGCGCCGACCAAACGCCGTCACCTGCGACGGCGTCGCCTTGCAGGCCGTCATCGCGCATCGTCACAGTGGTGTAGGCCGTGTTGGGATCAACACGATACCGGAGGCGCACTGCGGAGATGCCATCGGGATCCGATACTCGGCACGTGACGACGACCGCCTCATTGGCTGCGGGCAGCGCAGGGGCATGGGTCACATCGTAAATTGCAGGGCCGGCATTCGCCGCAGCCCGACTGTTTGGCAAGCCGGGTGTCCCGAGGTTTTTCGGAATCGTCATGCGCGCCGGGAATTCAATCCAATTACCCTGTGCGCGGAACAACACCTCCGGCCATCCGGCCAGCCACCTGACTTTGGCGCGTATGGTGGCGTTCTGGTTCTGCGCCACTGAAGTATAGAGAGTGTTGCGAATGCTGTTTATGCCGGTGTCGCCGTCGCCCTGCGCACGCACATGAAGGCAGCGTGCGCCGCTCGCAGCGCCGGTGGTTTCAACGAAGGATTGGCTGTGATTGCCTGTCAAAGTCCAACTGGTCGGAGCAGTCACAGTGCCTTCTTCGAATCCGCCATTGCGCACCACGTTTGTGCTCCCGACCCGGAAAAACTCGACGTCGTCAACAAGGCACTCGCCCGGGCCGAGCATCGAGATGCGCAGCCGGTTGGCGGGGTAGCTGCTGTTGCCGTTGTCCATGCGCCCTGTGAACTCGACCGTTGTCCATGGCGCTTTCCCGGTTTCGTCGCTATCCGCCCAGTTCATGGGTTGCGTGGAATCCGCGCGTGGATCGATCAGTTCCAGACTCGACCCGCCTCCGTCCGACCAGCGCCCCCACCGGCCACCGTCAGAGTAGGTCACTTCCGCCACCACTATTTGAAGCGTGTTTGTGACCAGGTTGCCGAGGTCGTTTGTTCTGACGATAAAATCCCGCTTTGCAAGGGCGATGCGTTCGCCCCCGTTTGCGAGTGTGCCGCTGTAATTGCCGACCGAGTTGGCCGTGGTGAGTTGAGGGTAATTCTCTCGCAGATGAGCGACGTTTTTCGCCACCACAAGGAATTGGCCCGGAGGAATGACGGTGTTTTCGGGAATGCGAAAATCAACGCCATCCACGAATTTCCAGCCGGACACATCCACCGAAGACGCGCTCCGGTTGTGCAATTCGACGAACTCATCGTTGTCGTCCTCGGTAATCGGGTGGTACATGATTTCGTTGATGACAATCGGCTCGAGTCGGCGCGGCGCATTTGCCGCGCCTGGCGTGGGCAGGAACAGCCGTTGAATTGCAGGCGCGCCGTCTGGCGATCGGCCTGAGGCAACACCGTTTTCTTGGCCGCCAAACCGCACTGCATCCAGAACACGCGTGGCGCCGGGGTCGAGAAAATAGATTGTTTCTCCCTCTGCATCCAGGGCAAAGCCAAGCTGTGTTTGGTCAAACGCGAGGAAACCTCTCGCGGGTATCAACGTGTTGTCGGGGATGCGGAAACGATTTGTTGTCGGGCTGTCGGTCAGCCAACACCCGGAAACGTCCACGGGCGAGTTTGAGTGGTTATACAGCTCGATGAAATCCTGAAACGGGGGGTCAGTGTGAGCGAGGAATTCGTTTATCACTACGTTGCGGAGCGGCGTCGGGTAAAAGCCATCGGTTGTGCCGGGCGATCCGCCAATGAGTTCGCTGGCTGCCCATGCCCGGGGATCGCCCTCGCCGTAACTTGGTTTGGCCAGCACAAGCGAGTGGCCTGCGCCGTCGGCAGCAGCCGGCCACGGCGGTTGATCGGAGTAGTTAACTTCGAGTCGGATGGCGTCCAAATTGTTGCGCAATCTGATTCGCCCGGAATCGTTGGGCAAGGAACCAGTGTAAGGGCCAAGGACATTGGTGATGCCATAGACAGCTTTGATGTCCTCTGGAGAAGCGGCAACAACGACAAACTCGCCGGCTTGGAGCGAGAATCCGTCCGGGAACGTGAAGTCTATGTCGCCGCTCAACCGCCATCCGCTCAGGTCCTCGAAAACGGATCGCGCGTTGTAAAGCTCGACAAACTCGAGGTTCCGCCCGTCAGGGCGCGCTTTGGGATGATACATGATCTCGCTGATGATCATGCCGGTATTGCGGCTTGATGGCCCGAGCGGCTCGGTGGGAAAAGCAATGGCGCTGGTTGTCGCTGCATTCTGAGTTGGTCCGGCGTCTCGGAACTGGGCGGTGGCAACTTTGTTTGTGTTGCCGCTTGCAACTGCCAGACCGAGATACATGCTGTTGTTTAGACCGGTGAAAGTCTGAGACCCAAGTTGCAACCACGTCCGGCCGTCCACTCCCGCATAGCCGGTAATGGTCTGGCCCTGTCGTCTGAGCCTGAGCCATGTCTGCGGGTAATTCACGGGGACCCCGCCCCGGGGCGCAGTTGTTACGGTGGTTGAGCCCGCTGTCGCCCGCGATTCGAAGAAGCATCCGAGTTGAGCCGAGGAAGCGAGTGCGGAAGCAAAACGCGCATTGGCATCGAGAGTCTCTCGCGCCATCAACCCTGCGTGCAGGAACGGATCGCTCACGGTCACATTCGCCACGCGGACCTGGTAATCGAAATCGCCGCTGACCGGTTTCCATGCGAACTGGAGCTTGTCAGCGGTGCCGCCAATGTCGCCACACCCGCTCACGTCTGCGCCGCCCTGAACCGGAACGGCGGCACCGGCAATTGGCGGAGAGCCGATGTCCAACGGAGTGTATTCCACCACTGTGAACAATGTGCTTGAACCCGGCGCAATGGTATTCGGGTTTTGGGCGCGGTCTTTCACGTTGGTCACAGTCAAGGTGTAAGTCACCCCGAGCGTCATCGCAGGGGACGTTGTGAGAATCACAATGTCGCCTGTTGCCCCAAACCTCGCGGCTGCGACGGACACGCCGCCTGAGAGCTGGTAGTTGGACGCTGTGATGGCAGAAGGTGATGAAACCGGTTCGCTGAACCTGACTTCGACTTCAGAAAACCCAAGGTTCATTGCCCGGAGCAAAACGGGCGGC
This sequence comes from Verrucomicrobiota bacterium, assembly GCA_029907285.1. Classification (GTDB taxonomy): domain Bacteria; phylum Verrucomicrobiota; class Verrucomicrobiia; order Limisphaerales; family J093; genus JAAYVR01. Next base: position 4,467 of record JARYMD010000234.1, read on the forward strand.
GTGGTGTCGGGCAACACCGTCAATACCGCCTCGTCACTCGTTGCGGAACCGAGGTTGTTGGTCACAACACACCGGAAACGCGCGTTGTTGTCACCAAGACTCACCGGCCCGTAAAGCAGTTCGGGGCCGTCAGCTCCCGTCAAAACCACGCCGTTGCGAAGCCAGCGGTACGTGTAAAAGCCCACGCTCTGGAGCGTGACAGCGAACCGCGCTGTTCCACCTTCAACAACCGTTGTGTTGGTTGGGTGCCCGGTGATGACCGGGGGGCCAAGACTGATCCCGTAAGGGATGAGGTTTGTCGCCACAATAGGCGCCTGATCAACGCCGTCCGGCATTAACCAGCGCACGGCGAGGTTGTCGCCGCCCGTGCCTTCCTTCATCAGCGCGGAAATGTAGTATGCCCTGCCCGCTGTAAGTTGCACGGGAGCCGACTGCTGCTCGCCGTACTTCGTCCACTGCCGAGAGCTTGTCCAGCCGGGAACTCGAGCAATGAGCCGGACATTTGCAGGATTATCGTCAGTGCTCAGAAAAAGAGCGCCCTCGTCGTCGCTGGCTATCCAAAACGTGTACGCGCCGGTTTTTGGCGGCACAATATAACCGTGCATTCGCTGCCCGTAGTTCTCGAGCACGTCTGTTGGCGCCTCGAAAAAGTCAGTGACGTAATTCGTGATCGTCGGATTATTCGGGTAAGCAGGCGAATTCGTTAACGAGGCGAGGTCGCTGCCCCCAATTCCCGACCATACTTCGCGCAGGATTCCTCTGGAAGGCGGCGAGGCGTTGACGGTTGCAAGCCAGACACCCAGTGCCAGGGCCGACTGAAAAATACCCAAAAAGCTTTTCACAGTGAATCGGATTGGCATCAATCGTGCCAAATCCATGAGTTCTGGCAAGAACAGAGCTGATGGCCAGACAAGGCAAAACCACCGGAGACGCGTTTTCGCCGGTCTCCGGTGGTCAGCGTACGTGATTTGACTTCGTCTAGCGTCGGGCGCGGAAGTACATCTCGGAACCCTCGGGCGTTATCTCGTATGGACTTGTGGCACCGTGCAAGTCAGTCCAATCTGCCGGCGCCAGCGAAGAAGACTTCTGAAGCACGCCATCGAAGGTTACCTGCACTTTGCCGTTGGCCAGCAGCTTGATTGAGACGCTTGGCTCGACCTCAGGCAAAGCGCGTGCGTAGGCTTTCACCGCGTTGGGGTTGCTGCGGTCGTTCACAAGAATCTTTGTGTTGTTCGGGCCGTAGGTGAAAAACTCGAGGTTACCTCCGCCGCTTCCCTGATACCACACCAACCTGATCGGGTACAGTCCCGGCTCGGACGTGATGAAGGCGAACGGGATGTCGCGCGCACCAGCACCGCGGTCCCGCGAGAACAGGACCAAACCATCCGTCTTTCCCGGCGTGCCGATCTGCACTTTCCAGCCGTCATCGCCATTGACACCAAACTTCTGATAACCTGCCGGCAGTTCAAGGTACGCACAGATTTCGGCTGTGATGTTCTCGAACCTCGCGTTTCCACTCAATCCAGTTCCCGGAATGCCCGGTACGGGATCGTCTTTCTGACCCGTCAGTAGGGTTTGGAAATTACCGATTTCTGACGGAGTGCCGCCGGGGTTCATTGTAACGTTCCAGTTTATGCAGCCTGGCACAATGTATGCCCCGTCAGGCTCAGGGCCGGGAAGTGCAACGTTTTCAGGCGTGCCAGCCAACTGAGCCTCAGCAGCGGCAACAGTGTTGCCCCCGGGCCGTGCGGCACTGGCCTGGGTTACCTTCACATGGAACCCCGGTGTGCTCAGGTCCACCTTGTCCGCAGGCACTGCCGTCCCCTGAGGCACAGAGACGTAATCACTGACTGTGAACGTCCAGTAGTTGGTTGTACCGGCATAAACGAGGCCTGCGGTGTGCGTTGACTTGGGCTCAAAAGGCGGGTCAGGAGTGTACATTACGAGCTTGTCGCTCGATCCTGGCACATCGGTCACTGTCGGTGTTACGGGCTGGCCGTCAATGACCATGCCGACTGTTTCATTGCCGAGGTCAGCCACTACGGCGCCCACAGCATCGCCAAACGGTCGGTTCACCAGCGCCTGGTCAAACCGCGGCTCGTCATTTGCGATGTCAACGGGGTTGCCTGCGCCGACTTTGACAAGGATTGGCCCCGGTCCACTCTGTTGATGTGTGTTTTGCCACAGGGTGGCATGAGTCGGCATCACTGTCATCCGGCCATGAAGCGCACTGTCCATTGCAAGTCCTTGCAAAACCGCAGGATGACAACGATCCGACGTGTGAGCGATTTCAGCTCGATTTTGTCATTTCGCACAGCAAGCGCCCTGCCAAACTCTGCGCAT
>JARYMD010000235.1 GCA_029907285.1 Verrucomicrobiota bacterium
AGGCACGTTATTGGGGTGTGGCCCCCAATAGAGTGCCAGGCACTTTGTTTGGGTTTTCCGGGAGCGTGGCCGTCCCCGTCCGCATCAAGCCGGCGGCCGATCGTTCGCGAGTTTCGATCACGCAAATCCGGCGTCCGAACATTCACTGGCTCTGGATGCCCCAATAACGCCTGCGCTCCGATAGGGCCGATGTGCACCCCTTTCATTCCGAACAAATCCGCGCCGCAACTTTATGGCGAATCCGGTTATTGATTACCAGAGCGAGTGATGAATGCGACCGCCTTCGAAAAACTCCTTGCAATCGCAAGCCGCAGAGAACTGACCGCGGCCGAGGTTGCAGAGTTGCAAGCCCTGATCAATGAGCGCCCGGACCTGAAAGCCGTCTGGCAGGAGGAAGAAAAGCTCAACAGGCTGCTGCGAAAATTGCCTGAGCCGGCCGTTCCCACAAACTTCACCGCTCGCGTGCTCGAGCAGGTACAAGAACAGCCCGTTCAAAGGCGGTCCGTGTTTTCCCTGGCTTCGTTGCGGGCGCTCTGGCGGTTCAGGTATGCGCTGCGGGTGGCGGTCGTGGTTCTGCTTGGCGCCGTTGTTATCGGATTTCACCAGCGGCGAGCCGCCAATGAAAACGCACTGAGAAGCTGGCTGGCAGCACTTCCCGCCGATGGTCTTGCCGAGGTCGAATTGTGGAGCGATTTCGAGGCAATACGCCACCTCCCGAGCGAGCCGTTGCCATCCATACACGAACTGGCTGACGCACTCAAATGAAGATCAAGCGTGAGCACAATGGTTCTTCCGATGCAAGCCTGCGGTTTGCCGCTGGGCACCCGCCGTTGTCTTCGGCGAGTGCCAATGAGTTGCAAGGTCAGCTCCAGCTTGGCGCCGATCAATGTTCTCCTTCACATTCGAGTCTTTCCCGGGGCCCGAGCTGTTTGGCGTGGGGCACATTGATTCTTGCGTTGTTGAGCCCGATCCTTTTTGCGGCTGATGTTGTTGAGGCGGCCGGCGAAGATCAGGCAAGGGCAACGCCGCGGGTTGGCGCTCCAACTCCTCCGGCGCCGCCAAAGTGGAACCCGGTTGATGCGTTCCGGCGGTTGCTGGCCATGTCACCCGAAGAACGGCAAAACGCATTGGCCGGCAGAACAGAAAAACAACGCAAATACCTTGACGATCGGCTTCGTGAGTTTGAACGGTTGAGCCCTGTGGATCGCGAATTGCGTTTGCGTCTGCTTGAATTGCAGTGGTATCTGCTCCCGTTGCTGAAACTTCAGCCACAACAGCGGACACCGTACATGGAAGCCGTCCCGGACCAGTGGCAGACACTCATCAAAGAACGCCTCGAAGCATGGGATCGTTTGCCGCCCGAACAACAACGCGAACTGCTGGCCAGCGAATCGACGCTTGCCCGCATGCCTGCACTGTTGGCTTCACACGACCATGCGCAGGTGGCAATCTCGCAGCTTGACGACGGTCTCAAGTCCGATCTCGCGCGGTGGCAGGCTCTGCCTCAGGAACAACGCAAACGGATCGCCGCCAATTTCAATCGATTGTTCAGCCTCGGTGATGCCAAAGTTGAGCGCGGTTTGCAGAGTCTCAGTGAGACCGAACGCCAGCGCGTGCGCATCTTGTTCACAACGTTCGCCCAACTGACCCCAGAACAGCGGTCCAAATGCATCGAAGCATTCAACAAGTTCGCCAACATGACCCCCGACGAACGAGCTCAGTTTTTGAAGAACGCTGCGCGCTGGAAAGCCATGACACCTGAAGAACAACGCGTCTGGCGCACGCTCACAAGCCAGCTTCCTCCCACACCCCCGGGTTTCCCTTCCTTCACTCCCACTCCGCCGATCCCTCAGGCTCCGCCCGACACCGACGTGGTAAGATTGACCAACCACGGCTTTCTCGCGCCCGCGCGGTGATCGGCGTCTTGCGCCGCCCAGCATCACTGCTCCGTCAACACACACCGCCACAACTCCCTTTGTGAACCGAAGTACGCCGCATTGCCTGTCAGGGCAAAACCGCACGTAATGGGAACGGGCGACTGCGCGCTCCAAACCACTTCGCACTTCCGCGCATCAACGGCAAACACATGTCTTCGCGTCAGCCCCACAAGAAGTGTTTCGCCCCAAACTCCAAGATATTGCACGAGTTTCGAAATAGAGTGCCAGGCACTTTGTTTGGGTTTTCCGGGAGCGCGGCCGTCCCCGGCCGCATCAACTCGGCGGCCGATCTTGCACGAGTTTCGAAATAGAGTGCCAGGCGCGTTGTTCCATTCCGCCCCCAGATGAACGATGCACCCAATATGGCCACAACGACCTATCCGTCGCGCTATGATCTTTCAGTCTCCATTCACTCTCCGCGAATGGCTTCGACAGGTTTCAGCCGGGCTGCGCGCATGGCTGGGACCAAGGCGGCTGCCAGTCCAACCAGCATCAACACGCATGTCGCAATCAGCACCACCAGACCTGACACTGCCAGTCGAATGTCAGCGCGCCCTGACGGGTCTTGTTCGAGGGCACTGAGGAGCGGAAGCGATCCCATTGCTTGGCTCAGGAGCAGGGCCAAAAGTATTCCCGCGACGCCTCCGGTTGTTGTCAAGGCGAGCCCTTCCAACATGATTTGGAGCAGAACATGTGACCGTCTTGCGCCGATGGCGCGCAGAACTCCGATTTCGCGCGTTCGTTCGTTCACGGAAACGAGCATTATGTTTATAACGCCGACGGCGCCGATGCTGAGCGTGAGCGACCCGATAATCATGAGCAGGAGGTTAAGGCCAGTGCTCAGTGCCGTCACAATCGACCGGAATTGATTCCAATCCATGATTGTCACCGCTCGTTCGTCGCGGGGGCTGAACCGATGCGCTCGAGCCAAAGACGCGCGCAAGGACTCGATGAACCGTTCCCTGAACCGGTTTGAAGCTGGCATGACCACGATGTTGTTCAGGTAACGCGCATCAACCATTGTGGAAAGGGTGGTTAGTGGGACGAAGGCAGTCATATCATCCGGCGTTGAATAATTGGTTATCTGCGTTTTCTTCCGGAGAACGCCGATGACTGTGAAGCCGACGCCCTTGATCTTGACAATCGAGCCAACTGCGGGGCGGTCGTTGTACAGCTCTTTCTTGAATGTTGCGCCAATTACCGCCACGCGACGCCTGTAACGGATGTCGTCGTCGCACAGGAATCTCCCGTCCTCGACCTCCGCATTTCTAATGCGGCCGAACGCGGCATGAACGCCGGCAATGCTGTAGTTCTTGGTGCGGGGACCGTATGCAACCGGCAGCCATCTGCGCACCTCTGGCGAAACGGCTTCGATCGTCGGCACGCCCTCCTTGAGCGCTTCGACGTCGCGCAGTTCGAGTTGAATCCGCCGCCCGGCGCGTTCACCGCCTGCCTGAAGGCTAGTTTGACCGGGGAAAATTACGATCAGGTCTTTGCCGATTTGGTCGAACGCCGCCATCATGGCGGACCCGAAGCCGTTGCCATAGGCAAGGAGGAGGACAAGCGATGCAACTCCCCAAATGATGCTGCACAAGGTCAGGATTGTGCGGAGCCGGTAGTGGCTTAGCGCGTTCCAAACTTCATGCAGCAGATGGCGTATCATTCGTAACGAAGTGCTTCAACAGGGCCCATCAAAGCGGCGCGCCTTGCGGGGTAAAAACCGGCCAACAGGCCCACAAGCACCAGCGTGCCCGCCGCGAGCAGGATTGTGCTGCTGGTAATCGGAAGGCCGGCAAACATGGTCGGCATCCGAATGCTGTTCACCGCAAGACTTGCGAGCCATGCGAAACACGCCCCGGCGGCCCCGCTCACAAAAGTAATGGCGAGTGCTTCAAGGAAGAACTCGAACATGATTCTTGCAGGAGGCGCGCCAATTGCTTGTTTTATTCCTATCTCGCGCGTCCGCTCTGTCACGGAAACCAGCATGATGTTCATCACGCCGACACCCCCGAGTACGAGTGTGACCACGGCTACCACCCCGAGAAACCTTTGCATCATATCGTACACGCGGTTGACCATCTCGGCAGTTTCGACGGTGTCCCACATCCACACTGCCCCCGGGTCGTCAGGCGCGAAGTTGTGTCTGTGTCCAAGGACTTTTTTCACCTGTCTCACTGCCTCTGAATGAAGGTCCCGCGAAACCGGCATGAAGATTATGTTGTACACTGCTTTCTCCCCAACGAACGGGCGCGGGTCCGGAAACAGCAAAGCCATCGTCGTGTACGGTATCAGCACTTTTTCCGAATCAAATCCGTTGTACGAACTGGTTTGATCCTTGTCTTTCAACTCGCCCACGACAAGGAACGGGATGGACTGAATTCTGACGGTGGCGCCGACGGCGGGCCTGTCTGCGAACAACTGTTTTCGGACCTGGCTGCCAGGCAGACAAACCCTTCTGCACTCGGCAAAGTCAGCGTCCGTAATATGCCGCCCGGCTCTCAAGCGCATTGATCGGATTTCCTGTTAGACAGGCGCAATTCCATGCGTGGAAAACAGGCCGTTGTTGTGCGGGCTGGCAACCTGAAGCTCGCGATCGAGTTCAGGACTGACGTGCTTCACCAGGGAATATTCCCGCTGGATCGCCTGAACATCGTCCCGGGTCAGTACAACGTCACGTCCGGCCCGTTGGTCGCCCACCTGGCCTGCCGTTCGCCCGCCCCACACAATCACAATGTCCGTTCCCAACTCGTAGAGTGCGCGCCGGTAGCCAATCTTGAACCCGTCTCCAATGGCCATCATGAAGATTATCGACGCCACACCCCACGAAATGCCAAACATTGTCAGGAAACTCCGCAGCTTGTGCGCCCACAGGTTCCGAACGGTGTTTGTGACGAGTTCGACAAACCACATGGCACGGTTCAGGGCAGCACCAGTTGCACCGACTCGCTCGCTCCTTCAATCACCTCCGCTTTTTGGCCGTTGGAAATGCCGATCACAACGGGCACCTTGCGAAACCCGGCTTTCTCTGATGCATCAGCAACCTGAACCCACGGGCGCTTTTCCTTGTCGTAAACCACCGCCAGCTCGGGCACCAGCAAAACCCCGGTTCGCTCCTCGAGCACGATTTCCGCATTCGCGCTCATGTTCACCCGCAGTTTGCCTTCAGGATTCGGGATCGAAACCCGCACCTCGAAGGTTGTCACATTGTTCTGTTCGCGTCCCATTGGAGCAATGCGTGTGACGGTGCCCGCAAACTGCTCGCCAGGATACGACTCGATCGTGGTTCGAACAGGCAGGCCTTCTTTGATTCTCCCGACCTCGGATTCGTCGATTTCTTGCGTGTTTCATCGCCACAAATTCGCTTGATCACAAGCGCGACAAGTGTGCCCTAACCCGGAAATCTCACCGGCCACGCCGGGCTGCGAAATATGCGGGCCAAGGAATTCACAGAGTTGCACCCTGCGAACCGATGCAAAGCACACTCCGTGCACATTCATCGTTCCACAAGACCCGGAACAAGATCGGAGAGTTTCAAGATTGAATAGTATCGCGAGTTGGACGAAGCTCTGCAATCGAACACTTGGACACCATGCGCCGAAGCTTCAATTCCTGGTTCGCAGACTGCCGCATCTTGATTTGCTCTGCCGCTCTTGCATTCCTCCAGAGCGCACCCGCAGCACAATACCCGGACAGGTTCGTTTGGGTTTTCGGGTGGAATCTGGGCCGGGACAACGACGTCGCCGAAATCTCTCGTCTGCTCGACACCGCCGCGCAGCACGGAATCAACGGCGCCGTGATGTCGCTCGGACTGGACACCCTTTGCAGGAAAAGCCCGGAGTTTTTCCGCAGGCTCGACGAGGTCCAGAAGGCCTGCGACCGCAACCGCATCGAACTGATTCCTGCTGTGTTCTCGGTTGGCTATGGCGGTGGTGCCCTCGCGCACGACCGCAACCTCGCCGAAGGCGTGCCGGTCGAGGACGCCATCTTTGTTGTGCGTGGCCGCGAGGCGCGGTTCGTGCCCGACACATCCGTGCGGATGGCAAATGGCGGGTTCGAAGAATCAGCAAACAACAGAATGAAGGGCTATAACTTCCATGACCAGCCCGGCGAGGTGAGCTTCGCGGACAAGCAGATCAAACACAGCGGCGAAACCTCGTTGCGACTCGAGAATTTCACTTCCAACCCACATGGCCACGGCCGAGTCATGCAGGAAATCCGCGTGGGCCCGCATCGAGCATATCGAGTCAGTCTCTGGGTCAAAACTGAGGACCTCCGCCCCACAAGCGCTTTCCAAATCACTGTTCTGGCGGGCAACCGTTCATTGGCACCCCGCACTTTCGACCTGCAACCGACCAGCGACTGGCAAAAGCTGACAATGCTTTTCAACAGCCTTGGCTTTGATGCTGTCAGAGTTTACGCTGGTGTCTGGGGCGGGCGGACAGGCAAACTCTGGCTCGACGATTGGACAATCGAAGAGGTCGGCCCACTGAACGTCCTGCGGCGGCCGGGCACGCCGGTCACCGTCCGCAGCGAAGACGGCAAAACAACCTACGCCGAAGGCACTGATTACGCCCCGCTCATTGATCCCGAGTACAGTCCATATCGCATCGACAGACCCGCCCCTCCGCTGAAATTGATCGACGGCAGCCGAATACAGGGCGGGCAACGCCTCCATGTAAGCTGGTATCACACCTTGCTCATTCACGACTCGCAAATCACTGTGTGCATGGCAGAACCGGCCCTCTACGAAATCTTCGATCACGAATCCAAACTCCTGGCGGAACGGCTTCATCCCCGCCGAGTCCTGCTGAACATGGACGAGGTCCGCATGGGGGGGACCTGCCGGGCATGCCGGGGACGGAACATGGCC
>JARYMD010000236.1 GCA_029907285.1 Verrucomicrobiota bacterium
GAGTTTGTGGACCGCATGAACGCGGTTTTTGTCATGAACCCGGCATTCCCCGGGCGGCTCTGTGCTCGTTCCCAAGCCGTGAATCTCAGCGGATATTTCGCAGCCCGGCGTGGCAGAGGGCGCTCGTCAACGTGCGCAGGCACCGAGTCTCCGCCCGCCATGCGACTTTGGTTCCGGCTAGCCCGGGCTGGGAAATATGCGGACGAGGTGGCGGCTCGCTAATCAGTCAGAGGCGGAGCCTCGCCGGGAATCTCTGTCCATGTGAGGGAATAGGAGAACTTGTCGAAGTAGAGGTTATGACCTGCGGCTTCGAGTTCGCCGCGTTGGAAATCGACATTGTCTGAGCGATGTGAGGTTTTTTGGGGGAAGAGTTCCTTGCAATGATCTGAGTTGGCGATCATGCGGTACTGCGAAAGTCCGCCGAAATGGAAATCGCGCAGCTCACGCCGCTGCTTTGCGGAAAGGCTGGTTGTGTACCTTGTTGCATACACGCCCATGTATGGGTCAACAGGAATCCATCCCCACGGCGGGAGGCAAATCTCGCACCAGTCATGGATGTTGGACGAACCGGGTGCGAGTCGCCATCCGGACTGCCATCTTGCGGGGATGCCATTGAGACGGCACATAGTGATGAAGAGAAGTGCTTGCATGCCGCAGTCGCCGTAACCCCGGGCGAGGCAAAATTCAGTCAGGTTTGTGATGGTTGAATACTCCGGGGCGTAGCTGTACATGATGTGGTGTGAAATCCAGTTGTATAACAGCCTGGCGCGTTTTACTGGATTCTTCTCTGCGCCAATTATGCGGCGGGAAAGGTTTCGGACAGTGTCGGTGAAAACGACGTGCTGGGTTTCCCGGAGGAACGGTTCAAGTTCTGAGGGGGGCTGCCATCGAGGTGGCACGTTTTTGGGGTCGAGATTGAACCACACACCCGCTGAGGTGTAAGCGTACCTTATTCTGAACGTGGCCGAGCCGGCATCATCGGCGGGTTGTTCGAGGTATGCGGACCTGATTGGGCTGTTTGAATCGGCGATGTGCAAAACCGTCGATGAGCTTTCCAACAAGACGAAATCGGTCTGAAACGGATATGCACGCGGCACTGGCAGCCATGCTCGAATGATTGTGCCGGGCGCGACGGAGCCGGGTTTGACTGTCGCGGACATGGTGATTTCGAGGCGTTTTGGGAGCACCATGGGCCGGCCAGATTCCTGGCTGGCGGCGCGAATTGCCTGGGCGGTCGCAAGGCAAGCGTGCTGTTCAGCGCTGGAGTCCACCGGGTTGATTCGCCGAGCGTTGAGGGCTGGATAGCGAAAGTAGAGGTTGCTGACGCTCGGATTTGCGAACCTGCGCACGCCATCGATGACTCGGGAATCGAATCTGCCGTTGCGAACCCATTGTTCGAACTCGCGGAGAGTCAGGCCGCGGACGCTCTTTTGCAGGTCGTTGAACAGATCATCCCGGGTCAACCCATACTCCCGGCGAATTCGCAAGAGACGTTCTCGCGCAAAATCGAGCCCGCGGCGTTCCGTTTCATTGAATGGCTGGTCTTGAGTTGCGCGTGCAAGGAGTGACTCTGCTTCGGCGAATTCCCCGGATTGTTCGAGTTCAGTGGCCCGTCCAATGAGTTCCCCGAAAGTGGCGCTCGAAATGGGAATCGAGGCGCACATAACGGCGCAGAAGAGAAGAGCGATTCGACTTTGTTTCACCGAAATCAACACGTTGTATTACCGCTGTGGACGGCGGAACTCGATTTCCCACTCGGATTTCCCGCGAACAAAGAGGCGCGCACGGGCGCCGGCAAGTTTGTCTGTTTCGCGTTTTGATGCATTAAGGCCGACGACCTGCGGGTACCACCGGTCATTGCCGAGGTCGCCGAGGATTTTTTCGGGGGGTGTCCAGCCGCCCGGGTTTGAAAGGTCACGATTGAACGACACGTAAACGCCTTCTTGGGACCAATCGGCGTCTTTCGCGCGGTTCAGGAGCATCACGTACTGCCGCAGATGAGTGTTCCAATGGACGGACGGGCCCCAAAACGCGTCGGTATTGCTTGTGTGCCAGTCGCGTCTGACGGGAAGGAACGGCGTTGGGCAGCCGCCGAGCCCAGGTTCGGTCCAGCCGTCTTTGGACCATTTCCACACTTTTCCGACCGGCGCGTCTCTGTCGGCCCATTTCATTCTTGCCACAGCGACGCCCTGTGTTTCTGGGGGGCCCGAGTATGTGCTGATAAAGAAGTACAAATAGCGGTTGCGGCGATCGAGCATGATGCAGAAATCACCGTTTCCACCGGCGAAGTATTTATTCGGGGTGTCACATCTCAGCGTGCCGGGGGGCGCATCGAGTATTATGCCGAGGTCTTCCCAATGTGCGCCGTTATCAGTAGAACGCACTGCGCCGATGCGCGGAGCGGTCAGGTTCTTTCCCGGACAGAGGCCTGTTGGTTCGTAATGGTACCAACCGTAAAGGAAACCTTTTGGCACTTTCCATGTGCATTCGATCCATCTGCTGCCCTGGGCGGGCTTATCGTACTCGGTCCTGATGTAGGATTCAGTGAGACTGAAAACATCGCGGCCCGAGCTTCGCCATGGGTGGCCGCTCGAGTTGAAGAGGTACAATGTATTACCGTCCCAGTGCAACGGGCTGTTGCAATCGGTGTCCCCCGGCTGATCGGGGGCCGGGCTGTTGGCGCCACGGAACTGCAAGGGCTTGGCCGGGTGAATCACCACTGAAGGTTGATTGGCGTTTCTTGTGCGGGATTCTGAAGACAAGAGTTCCGGCATCGACAGTGCTGTCAGTGTGATGCAGAGCACGGCACAGCAGGATTGAAACGACCTGAGCGCCGGCCTTGCGAATGCGGAGCGCAGGTCGATTTGAGGATCGACTCTGTGCTTTGAGAATGGATCATGTGAACCCAGATTCACATTGAACGCAGCAATCGATGATCCGGCGTCGAGCATTCCGAAGCGAGCTTGGTGAGGTGAAAGTTATTGCAAATGGGCTGTGGCGGTAATGCCGCAGCCCATCCCGGAACCGGAGGCAAAGGTTAAGATTCGGACTTAACGGGGGCGGGTTCTTTGGGGACCTGTTTCTTTCGTTTGGCTATTCGCCGTGTTGGTTTTGGTTTTGGTTCAACGGGTGGCGGCGGGGGTTGGACCTGTCGCGCGGGCAATTGGATGGGTTCGGGTTGTTCTTCGGGCGAAAGCAGCAGATACCTTCCACAGTTCTCGCACATTGAGATGTCGTCGTCACGGATCAAGGCCGCATACGACCCGGAAGGGAGTTTGATGCGGCATCCGGTGCAGACGCCGTGTCTGACCATGGCGACCGCGCGTTTGCCCCTTGCGAGGAGCCGGTCGTAATGGCCCATGATAGGTTCGGGCGTTTCTTTTCGGATCGACTCGATCTTCTGTCGCGCCTCAGGCGAATTTTTCGCGCCGCCTAATTCCAATTCCTGAAGTTCATAAAGTCTTTGAATTACTTTCATACGTTTCTGCCAATATGAGCAGGACTTTGCTCCCAACCGAAATGGAATGCCAGATAAATCTGGCAACGTTCGGTCGTCGCTGAATTGCCCCAGCCCGGAAATCTGACCGCCTGACAATCTTACTGTTTGACCAGACCAAGACACCCAAAGCTGCATTCCATTGAGACTCCCGGGTTCAGGGTGCGGATGCGGCCTTTCGCCATCCTGTGTTTTCGATTCGTTCCAGCTCCGCATCGAGCTCACTGCCTTCATAAAAAGAAATCCAGCCGTGGGCCCGCACGGTTTGGCCGGGCGGGCAGTCTGGGAATTTCGGATCCGAATGGATGCATGGGACTGGCGGGTTTTGCCACAGGCGGCCCGTGGGATTCCAGGCGGTGATTATCCATCGCCGTCCGTCGTTGGATTTGCAGGCGATGTAAGGGGAACGCATGGCCTTGTTTTGGCCGGTTTGCTCATGAAACCCGGCTGCCGCCTTGAGCATCATGCAGACCTGCCAGCGCAAATCCCGCAGGGTTTCTGTCGTTCCATTGCGGACCCACGCTTCCATTCGGACTGCATCGGGACCTGGAACGACCTTTGTTCCGAAGGCGATTCCGTTGGGCAACACGCGTTCGAAGTCAAGCGAGCCATCGGGTTGCCGATTCCATTCGAGAGGCTCCAGAGTTTTGCCCTGCTTGGTCCAGATGGTATCAATGTGTTCGTGGGCGAGAAACGTGAGCCCGAGATTGGACCAAATTGCTTCCGGTGCATCGACTACGACGTAGCTGCGCTCGTCCCAGGGCAGAAACACGCTGAATTTTGTGTCGCGCATTGGGTTCAGGGCGCCTTCGAGGAAACCGCTGCGCGGGTGACGTCCGCCGGGATAGGGCAAAACTCGGAGGCTTTGCGGGCGTGCGGGGAACGATCTTTTGTTCGGGCTGGCATACTGTTTTTGAGCCTTTTCGATCGCATCAAGGCTGAGGCCGGTTGCCATGCGCACCTCATCCGCGGTGAAACCGTGGTCGCAGATCATGTTCTCCAGCCAATATCGCAGGTCCATCTCGTTTTTTGGCGGACGGCTTTGCTTGGAAACTTGTTGTGAGTCATCCTGCACATCAAGTTTTTCATAGAAAGCAAGGGCGCGTGCGTACTCGGCCCTTGCTTGAGGGGGCAGAAGGCTGCTGCTCCGTTGAATTTCGAACTGCATCCGGCTCACGAGAAAATCCTTTTCTTCTTTTCTTGGCCGGAGTGGTTTGCCCGGGAGCTCGATGTGCCACGGCGCGGTATGCGCCCAACGGAATCGTTCGCCGGGGCGTTCTTCCCAACAACGCACAGCAACCCACCCGCTGCGGTCAAATGTGATGTCGGCGGTGAATTCAGTCCGTCTGGCGCCTTGGGGTGTCAGTTCGTTTTTTGGCGTGATCGTGATTGCGGGCATGCCGTCACGAATCACCTCGATGAACGCCAGCGGCTCTTCGCTGACGACTGAACCCGCAATTTGGCAGGTTGCTTTAGGTTCTGTCTGGCGGAAAGTCTCGCCCGGGTCTCGGCCATTTACCGTGGCGAAAAGCATCGGCCCTGTGGTGACGAAACTTCGGCCTGCCGCAAGTGCTTTGGTCCATTGCTCGAAGCTGAAACCTTCGGGGAGATGAACATAGACACGGCTGAATCCGGCCGGGACGGGATGAACACCGCTTGCGGTGCCGGCGCTTGGGATGCATCGAAAGCCCGCATTCAGCAGCGTGTAATACATGCCGAAGGTGTAGAGCGTCCAATCGCGCTCGGTGCCGACGCGGCTGCCATACGGCGGGTGCAAATAGGGTGGTGCTAACGATACATAATTGGTGAATGCATATTCGGTCCGCCACATGTGGTTGTTGGCGAGCTCATAGAGCTGCGCGCCAGTGACAGGCGGCAACATCAGAGCAAAAGGCCAATCAAGTTTGTCCATGTCAAGCAAAGCCCCCTCGGACTTTGCCTTGTTGGCTGCGGGTTCCCATGGCGGCACTGCGTTTGCCAACACAGATCGATGATTCAGTAGAAAAAGCGCGCCCAGTGTATGCTGTTTGGAGCCGAAGCTGTTGATCTCGTACTCGGTGTTTCTGGGCCATATCGCGTGCGTTTCATCCAGCAGAACAAGTTTTGCCTGGTTTCCGCCGGGCATGTTGAGTCCGCTCCTGCCAGGCGAGGTGAACGCTGTCGTGACCCAAAATGAGAGGGGGAATGCGACATTGAGATTTTCCGCGAGCATTACATTGTTCAGCTCTTCGACGGTTCGGTGCAAGTGAGTGTCGCCTGAGAACCAGCCCAGCGCCTCCATGTTTATCCAGCGCGCAAGTGGAAACCTGAGTTGCAGATTCTGCGCTTTCACCTCGATCGTCCTGGCCAGAGGCCAATACTCCTTGCCACGTTCGATTGTGAAAGTGTATTTCCCCGGAGCCAGTTCGGCGCTAAAAGGGTGGCCTGAGACGGTCGTATGAACCTCGACCGATTTCGGATTCACCCAGTTGGTCTTCGCATAGCGGACAGCGGAACCTTGTGGCGAGGCCGGGTTGACGAAGTGCCAGTTGCCGTCCGCACCTTGAATGTAGATTCGAGCCGGGAGCGGTTCTCCACTCTTTTCATCCACCACGGTCCCGGTGATCTGGGCACCGATCACCGCCGAGGTCAGCAGTGCGCCGGCTGTTAAACAAGCGAGCAGAGGATTGCCGTGGAAAGGCGCCCGTGCCACAAGCCTTGGAAGAACATTCATGCGTCAATTAACAGCAGCTCTCAAACTTCAACCCGGTGGGCGGAGTGAGCGGGCTTTCCGTGCATGCAACATAATGAAAACTCAGCCCTGCCGCGGACCGACCGTTGAAAAGATATTGGGTGAAAATGTCAGCCTCAGCGTTGAATGTCCAGAAAGACTTTGCCTTGGGCCGCGCATTTGGAACAACTTTCCGGAGGTTTGACTTGCTTGTGAGCCTGTGTTGCCACATACTGTTCCGGGGTCAGCGAGGTTGTGTGTATTGTTTGGACGACGTATTCATTGCCTCAGTTGGCCCCATTCGGAAACCATTTCTTCTGACAAGGGGCGCTGGGCCATTTTTCTCGTGTTAACTTGAAATCAACCGGCTTTCCATCCCAAAACATCCTGAGAAAAACAACCCTTTAATTCATAAAATTTCGTGCAGCGTTACAGTTAGCGGGGGTTTGGCGCGGGCGGAACAACAGAGTGACAGACACTTTATTTGCCGCACCTGCAGCCCGAGCCGCCATTGCAACCATGGCCCTGAGCAACAACGCCACCGTGCGGTAAAACCCGTGCACTTGTATCATCCAATCAGTCCAGTGAT
>JARYMD010000237.1 GCA_029907285.1 Verrucomicrobiota bacterium
GTTGGCCGTCAGGCGACCTTGGTTCCGGCTAGGCCGGGCTGGGAAATATGCGGGCTACGGCGCACGGCCTATTCGCCTGCCATGTCTTGGTGCGCCGGAGCGCGCCTGTCGGTTTGGCGCGGCGACAGGTCACGCTTGGGGGCCGGTGCGGCGGGCGCGGCGTCTGCCGCGGAGGTTTTCGATGGACCGTGCGATAGCGGCGTTGAGAGCGGCGGCGTCGGCTTCGCTGAATCGTTCACGCAAGCGGTTTTCGGCAGCGCGGCGGGCCTGCTCGATTCGGGCCTCATCGATTTCGTCTGCGCGGATTGCCATGTCGGTGAGGACGGACACGTGGTCGCCTGTTATTTCGGCGAATCCTGGTCCAACTGCGAGGTAGTAATCCTTGCCGCCGCGTTTGACGATGATTTCGCCGGGCACGATTTCTGTCATCAAAGGTGTGTGCATCGGGTAGATGCCCAGCTCGCCCTCCACGCCGGGGAGCGTGACCATCTCGGCCTGTTCGGAACAGATAATTCCTTCCGGGGTGACGATTTCGAGTTTGAGGGTATTGGGCATAAGGCACCGGCCGTGCTAGCTTTCGTAGATTTCTTCGATCGTGCCTTTCATGTAGAAGTTGCCCTCTGGGACATCGTCGTGTTTGCCTTCGAGGATTTCCTTGAATCCCTTGACGGTGTCGGCCACTGAAACCTGTTTTCCGGGCCGGCCGGTGAAGACTTCTGCGACCGAGAACGGTTGGCTCAAGAACCGCTGAATCTTGCGGGCACGGAGAACGGTCAGCTTGTCTTCGGGCGAA
Organism: Verrucomicrobiota bacterium; assembly: GCA_029907285.1. Lineage (GTDB taxonomy): Bacteria > Verrucomicrobiota > Verrucomicrobiia > Limisphaerales > J093 > JAAYVR01. The sequence continues at coordinate 794 of JARYMD010000237.1, forward strand.
AGCTCGTCCATGCCGAGGATTGCGATGATGTCCTGGAGGTCCTTGTATCGCTGGAGGACCTTTTGCACGCCGCGGGCGACGTCGTAGTGTTCCTGTCCGACGATTTCCGGGGTTAGCGCTCTGGACGTTGAAGCGAGGGGATCGACAGCGGGATAGATTCCGAGCTCTGCGATGGAGCGTTCAAGGACGATCGTTGCGTCGAGGTGCGCGAAAGTCGTGGCTGGCGCGGGATCGGTCAAATCGTCGGCCGGCACGTACACGGCCTGGAAAGACGTGATTGAACCTTTCTTTGTTGAGGTGATTCGCTCCTGCAGTTCGCCCATTTCGGCGGCGAGCGTTGGCTGGTAGCCAACGGCGCTCGGCGTGCGGCCGAGGAGAGCTGACACCTCGGACCCGGCCTGTGAGAACCGGTAAATATTATCGATGAAAAGGAGAACGTCCTGGCTTCGCTCATCGCGGAAGAACTCCGTTATTGCGAGGCCGGACAAACCGACACGCAGGCGTGCGCCGGGCGGTTCGTTCATTTGGCCGTACACAAGAGCGATCTTTGACTGGCCGAGGTCTTTGAGATTGATGACGCCGGCTTCGCACATTTCGCGGTAGAGGTCGTTGCCCTCGCGGGTTCGTTCGCCAACGCCAGCGAACACTGACACGCCGCCGTGGAGTTTGGCGATGTTATTGATCAACTCCATTATGACGACGGTTTTGCCGACGCCGGCGCCGCCGAACGCGCCGACCTTGCCGCCTTTGAGGAACGGGCAGATCAGGTCGATGACTTTGATCCCGGTCATGAGGACCTGTGGTGAGGTGGATTGGTCCAGGAGCGACGGTGCCGGGCGGTGGATGGGATTGTTTCGTTCGGCCTTGATGGGCCCGAGCTCGTCAACGGGGTTGCCGGTGACATCTATTACCCGGCCCATTACCTTGTCGCCGACGGGGACGCGGATTGGGCCGCCGGTGTCAACGACCTCGTAGCCGCGTTTGAGTCCCTCGGTTGTGGACATTGCGACGGAGCGAATCCATTTGTCGCCAAGATGCTGTTGAACCTCCAGCACCAGGCGCGTGGGCCCGCGGTCTGGCAAAACATAGTCCACCGTAAGGGCGTTATAAATGGCCGGCAGTTGGTCGGGAAACTCGACGTCCACGACCGGTCCGATGACCTGAACGATCTTGCCTTTGTTCATCGACGAATGTCCATGGTTGCGCCTTGTGCACGGCGCGGCTCAGTGCGAACGGAAAACCTATGGAGAGCGCCGGGCGAGTGTCAAGAACCCTTATTCGAACTCCATTTCGTAGCTGATGACGTTGCCCGAGAACCGGGTGGTGAGTTTGAAGTTGCTCTTGGCGAACACGGCCTGCATTGGTTTGTTGTCCAACAGGACCTCGGCGGTGAAGCCGCGAATGCCGTTTCTGCGGGCAATTCGCCCCAGGTACCTCAGCAGGTAAGTGCCGATTCCGCGGTTCTGCCATTTGTCATGAACCACGAATGCGACTTCGGCAAGGTTTGTTTTGGGATCGAGGTAGTAGCTTCCGGCGGCGATGATGTCCTCGCCGTGCGCTTCCGGCAATGTGCCGACGATTGTGACCTCGTTTCTGTGATCGACGTAAACGAACTCCTGGATTTCGGTGCGTTTGACCCACCGCTTGTGGCTCATAAAGCGGTAGTAAATTGTCTGCTGCGAAAGCGCGTAGAACAGATCGCGCATTCTTGGCTCGTCCGTCGGATGTATTGGGCGGAAATTGATCTGTGTGCCGTCTTCGAGCACATAAGTGCTGCGCTGTTCTTTGGGGGCGACGAGGATTTTTCCTTCGACCTCGGCCATTGAAGCGGCCAGGTACTTGGCTTCGATGGCTTCGCGCAGAAGTTGAGCGCGGAACTTCGGGTGCGCGATGCAAATCAATGCAAGCGCGCGTTCCTGGATGCTTTTTCCGTGGAGATAGGCGACGCCGTATTCGGTGACCACGTAATTGACTCCGGCGCGGGTGGTCACGACACCCGCGCCCGGGCTGAGCCGCGTCACTATTCGGGAGACGGTGCCGTTCTTGGCCGTGGATGGCATGGCGATAATGGCCTTGCCACGGTGCGCTTTTGCCGCGCCACGCCCGAAGTCAACCTGGCCGCCGACGCCCGAGAAGAACCGTGTGCCGATCGAGTCTGCGCAGACCTGGCCGGTGAGATCGACTTCGAGAGCGACGTTGATTGCCACCATTTTATGTTGGCGGCTTATGATGTAGGGGTCATTGACGTATTCTGTCGGGTGGAACGCGAACATTGGGTTGTTGTTCACGAAATCGTACAATTTCCGCGTGCCGAGGCAGAAACTGGTCACGATTTGGCCGCGGTCGAGTGATTTGCGCATGCCGGTCACTGCGCCGGCCTGAACAAGATCAATTATGCGATCAGATATCATCTCGGTGTGAATGCCGAGGTCTTTCTTGTCTTTGAGGAAACCGAAGAGAGCCTGTGGGATTCGTCCGATGCCGACCTCGATTGTCGAACCGTCTTCGACCAGTGCAGCGATGTTCTCTGCTATTTGGCGGGTTTCCTCGGTGATTTCGGGCGGGGGAACTTCGAGGAGGGGATCGTCCACTGGCACCAGAACGTCGAGGTCGTACACGTGCAGGACTGAATCGCCGTGTGTCCGGGGCATATTGGGATTGACCTGGGCGATGACCAGCGAAGCGTTTTCGGCGGCGCTTTTGACGATATCGACCGAAATGCCGAGGCTGCACAATCCGCGCTCATCGGGCGGTGTTACCTGGATCAACGCCACATCGAGCGGAAGCTGGCCGGAATTAAACAAACGCGGGATGTCGGACAGGTGGATTGGCGTGTAGTCGCCGAGGCCTTCCTGGATGATGCCGCGGACGTTTTCGGCGATGAAGAAACTGTTGACGCGGAAGTACTGCGTCATTTCCTTGTGCGCGTATGGTGCATCGCCGTAAGTGAGCAAATGGACGATTTCGGTGTCCGGGAGCTCAGCGGCGCGTTTGGTCAAAGCGCTTACCAGTTGCAACGGCTCGGCACAACCTGTGCCAATGAATATGCGTTGTCCGGGCCGGATTCGTGCCAAAGCGTGTTCCGGTGTGGCGATCATTGACCGATGTTTTTCCCGCCAGTTCGGGTCGTAAGTAAGATTGGAGCTGCTCATGTTAATCACGATTGTGAGACCGGGCTGAGAGTCATGCGGGCGTCGGCGACGTAGGCTTCGGTGCCGACTTCACCGACGATAAATGGGTTGATATCGAGCTCTTTGATTTCCGGATAATCGGTTGCCAATTGGCTGATGCGCTGCAATGCATCCGCGAGGGCTGTCAGATCGACAGGCGCCTGTCCTCGCGCGCCTTTCAACAATGCATATGAGCGTGTGCCCATGAGCATCTGCATCGCTTCCTCGGAGGTAATCGGCGCGAGGTGAAAAGTGACATCTTTCATGACCTCGACGAAGATGCCGCCCAGACCGAACATGAGCATCGGACCGAACTGCGGATCGCGCGTCATGCCGAGGATCACTTCGCGGCCGCGATGCCCCATTTTTTCGATGTAAGCGCCGCGGATGTAAGCGTTGGGTGCGCGGCGCTGAACGCGGAGCATTGTCAGGTCGTAGGCATCCCGCACCTGTTCGGCGTTTGCAAGGTTGATCCGAACACCGCCGAAGTCAGACTTGTGGATGATATCCGGCGAAGAGATTTTGAGGACGACCGGGTAACCGATGCGGTTTGCGATATCGACGGCTTCCTCGGCGCTGCGGGCGAGTGCGCCGGGCAGAATCCGAAAATCGTAGGCACGCAGGATTTCCTTGGCTTCGACCTCGCCGATCTGCTGGGTGCCGCTTCGGATGTGCCACTGAATGACGCGGTCAACGCGCCTGCGGTTGACGGGGAACCGGTTGACCAGCCTTGCGGGACGCCGTTTCCATGCGCTGTAATCGCACATTGCGCGGAGCGCAGCCACTGCGCGGTCGGGAGCGGGATAATTCGGGATGCCGAGTTCCATCAGCTTCGATTTGGCGGCGGCGACTTCTTCGCCTCCCATGAACGCGGTGAGGAGCGGTTTGACGCCCTTGTGCGCGGCGGCAAGACGTTCGGCCAGTTCAAGCGGCCTGGTCATGTTCTGCCGCGTCGCGACAACAATGATTGCATCGATGTTATCGTCTTCCTGGATGATCTCGAACGCCTTGATGTATCGCTCGGGTTCGGCGTCGCCTATGACGTCGATTGGATTTCCCAGTGCTGCGGTTGGGGGCAGGGCTTCTTTGAGCCTGGCTTTGCTTTGTTCACCTGGCTGGACCATTTTCAGTCCCATGGTTTCAGCGGCGTCTGCAGCCATGATGCCCGGGCCGCCGGCGTTTGTGATGATGGCCACGCGATCGCCTTCAGGGACCGGCTGGGTGGCAAACGCCAGTGCATAATCGAAAAGCGCCTCAAAACATTCCGCGCGGATGACACCTGAGCGCTTGAACGCCGCGCCGTATGCGATGTCAGCCCCGGCCAAACTGCCGGTGTGTGACGACGCGGCTTTTGCGCCGGCCTGTGTAACGCCCACTTTGAGCACGACAACAGGCTTCACGTTTGCGGCCTGTTCGGCCACACGCAGGAACTTGTTGCCGTCCTTTATGCTTTCAAGGTAACCGGCGATCACTTTTGTGTGCTGGTCTGTGGCGAGGGCCTGAATAAAATCGACTTCGTCCAGGTCCGCCTTGTTGCCGAAGCTGATCACTTTGCCGAGGCCGAGCTTCTGGCTGGCGGCCCAGTCGAGAATTGCCACGCACAGCGCACCGGATTGCGAAATCACCGAGATATGTCCTGTCGGCGGCACTGTGGGGGCAAAGGTGGCGTTCATCGAGTGGTGCGTGTTGAGCACGCCAAGGCAATTGGGGCCCATCAACCGGACGCCGGCCGCACGACATATCTCAACGAGTTCTTTTTCGGCCTGGGCGCCCGCGGCGCCAACTTCCTTGAATCCGGCGGTGATGACGACGATAGCTTTTGCGCCTGCGCGGATCGAGCTTTGGACTGCATCCTTGACGAGTCTGGCGCCGACGACGACCACGCTGAGATCGATTTTGCCGGGGTACTCGTCGAGGCTTTTGTAGCACTTGATTCCGAGGATTTCGGATGCTTCGGGATTGATTGGCACAATGTTGCCCTTGAACCCACCCTTGACGAGGTTGTGCAGAAGCTCGTAACCCACCTTGCCAGGGTTGCGCGAAGCTCCCACCACCGCCACAGTTTGAGGATAAAGCAGTGATTCAAGCATAATATCTCAATTCAGAATTCAGCCAAAAAACTTACGGCGACCGTGACTAATGAAAAAGGCAAATCCCGTGCCATTATTATCCGAGCGCAAAGCGCAGAACGCAGAACTCGGTCTCGCAGCCTTTCACCAAAGCTCAGCCGCAGCGTTGGCAAACTCCGATGCACTTTAACGTTTCGCAGTTGTTGGCTACTTGACTTGTTTTGCCAAACGTTCCCCATTTCTTGCCGCAAATGGAAACACAAACCGCGGTTGGCCTGTTGTGATTTCGCGGGGTTTGCGACACCCCGGGCGGTCCAGCCGTTCAGGGTTAGCGCTGCAGTTCTCTTTTCAGGTGTTGAATGGCCTCACGGATGTTCTGGTCCGTTTCCATTCTGTTCTTCACCTGTTTGCATGCGTGGAGAACAGTTCCGTGATCCCTTCCTCCGAATGCTTCCCCGATAACGCTTAGTGAGCTGTCGGTCAGCTCGCGCGCCAAATACATTGCAACCTGGCGTGGGAAAGCGATGTTCTCGGGGCGCCTCTTGCTGGTCATGTCCGCAAGCCGTATGTCGTAGTATTCAGCCACGCGTTTCTGAATTACCTCGATTGTTATTGTTTGGCGGCCTTCCTCGTACAGGACCTCATGCAGCAGCTCTTCGGCGCGCTGAATAGTAACAGGATTGCCCGTGAGCGAGGCGTACGATGCCACTCGTATGAAAGCCCCTTCCAATCGGCGAACATTTGACCGGATGC
>JARYMD010000238.1 GCA_029907285.1 Verrucomicrobiota bacterium
ACAATGTGAGCCCTGCTCCGATGTCGCGGGCTGCCTCGATTGCTTCAGAAATGCACATGTGCGTCGGGTGGGGTTTGACGCGAAGTGCATCAATGACGGCCACCTCAACGCCTCTGATCTTGGCGCGGACGGCCTCGGGAATGGACTTGCAATCGGACAGGTACGCCAGCCTGCGGCGTCCGCCTTGGACAAACATAAAGCCAAGCGTGTTAACACGTCCGTGCGGCAGCTCGAACGGCACCACTGTCAAATCGCCGAGGACGAACTGGCCGTTGATTATGTGCGGGTCTGGGAGAAAATAACCTTTGGGGACCGGCTGGCCATTGAAGGCGTACTGGAAAACCCGGCGCAAAACGTCCATGGTCTCCGCCGATGCATAAACCGGAATTGGCCCGTCGCGCAAATCACAGAACCGCCGGCAATCGTCCAACCCCATAATGTGATCGGCGTGCCCATGTGTGAACAGGACAGCGTCCAGCCAGCGGACGTTTTCACGAAGCATCTGAAGTCTGAATTCCGGCGGCATGTCAACCACCAGTTTCACCGTGTCGGTGGCGACATATATTGCCGACCGCATTCGGTGGTTCTTCGGATTGGCCAGAAAAGACGCCGGGTATTCGCAGCCGATCATTGGCACGCCCTGCGAAGTTCCCGATCCCAGTATTGTCAGTGCAAAAAAACTCATCCGCCCAATGTTGTCCGTGGCGAAAAGCGCCCATTTTTTCCTTTGCGCGAAAATACCACAACGGACAAATTTGCCGCTAACTAAAACTAACCGTGCTGACAACGTTGCGCATTAGAAACCTTGCGCTGGTCACAGACCTGACGCTCGAGTTGCCACCCGGTTTCATAACCATTACAGGTGAGACGGGCGCCGGCAAATCAATAATCATCGGCGCACTCAATCTCCTGTTGGGCGAACGCGCGGATCGCACCCTGATCCGGAGCGGTGAAGAGGCTTGTTCTGTCGAGGCTGCGTTCGACCTCGGCCCTGCCGAGAACAGAATCAAAGTTATTCTCGATTCGCATGGAATTGAACCAACCGGTTCGGGCCAGTTGCTGTTGAAACGGACTTTCACGGTTGCCGGCGCAAACCGGCAATACGTCAACGGATCGCCCACGACCCTCCAGGCTCTTGCGGCCATCGGTGAATGGCTCGTGGATGTCCACGGCCCGCACGACCACCAGTCCCTGCTCCATCCAAACCGTCAGTTGGCAATACTCGACGCCTTCGGCAACCACGGCAAACATCTCGACGCTTGTGCCGACGCGGTTCGCAAACTCGCCAAAATCCGGACTGAAAAAGCGGCGCTTGTGATGGACGAGCAAGAGCACGCACGCCAACTGGACCTGCTGCGGTTCCAGGTGCGCGAAATAGAAGAGGCGCGCTTGCGTCCGGGCGAAGATGACGAGGTCGCCGAAGCATATCGCCGCGCTCAAAACGCGGCTCGCATCGTCCAGCTTGGACGGTCTGCTCTCGGAATTCTTGATGAGGACGAAAACTCGATTTCCGCTCAGGCCGGTGCGGTCGGCAGATTGCTCAAAGAACTGGTTCGGATCGATTCCAGTGCCGAGGCCATTTTCGCCGCCCACGAACAGTTCATCACCGGTTTGAGTGAACTCCAAAGCGCGCTCGCCAGATACGTTGACCTGATAGACACCGACCCGGCTCAACTGGCCTCCATCGAGGAGCGATTCAACCTCATCCAATCGCTGAAAAGAAAATACGGCAGCACGATCGAGAGCATCCTTGAGACCGCAGCGCAATGCCGCAAACGCCTCGAGACGCTCGAACAAAGGGAAGCAGAGCTGGCACGTCTTGAGACCGAACAGCAAAAGCTGGAGGACACGCTCTGGCAGCATTGCGCCGAGTTGTCAGCCAAACGCCGGCGGGTTATTCCCCAACTGGCGGCAGCAGTGTCCCGCGAGTTGGCTGACCTTGGCTTCAAACAAAGCAGGTTCGAAATACAGATGCAAAGCCTCGAACGCAATCAAGTCTCCGCCGAAAGCTCGCAACGCCCAACCGCCCAGCCCTCGGCGACGGGGATTGACACCGTCGAGTTCATGTTTGCACCCAACCCCGGCGAACCGCCGCGTCCCCTCCGTGCAATAGCATCGTCCGGGGAAATGGCCCGTGTCATGCTCGCCCTCAAGACGGTCTTGGCCGCTCATGATGAAATCCCGGTTCTCATGTTCGACGAGGTCGATGCCAACATCGGCGGGGAAACTGCAAACGCAGTCGGCCGGAAACTCCGGCAGATTGCCAATCATCGCCAGGTCTTTTGTATCACGCATCTGCCCCAGGTGGCCGCCGCCGCAACTGCGCATTTTGTCGTCGAAAAAGAAGTCCGCAGTGGGCGCACAATTTCCACAATGCGCATCCTCAATCCGGATGAACAATTGATTGAACTGGCGCGCATGTTCGGCGGCCAGACAGAAGCTGCCCGACAACACGCAGCCGCATTGATTCGTCAACAGAAACAGAAGCGATAGCAAGCGCATCCGGTTCCAAATGCCGGGCCGCGTGTTTGTGAAAATGGCCGGTTCACGAGAGCGGCAGACCTTGACCCGGCGGTTGCGGTGTGGTGTCCGCGCCACTCTAATTCTTTCTTTCAATTGGGCGGCCAGAGCGGCATAAAAAACGGCGAAATGAAACGTTGTGTTACTGTCCTTCTCCGGGTCTGGCTCGCCTGTTCAGCTTCACACGCAATCGGCACAGCAGTTCGCGCGGCCGATCCCGCGAAACAGACTTTCATGGTTGCCATGCGCGATGGCGTCCGGCTCGCAACTGACGTTCACCTGCCGACGGGCGATGGCCCGTTCCCGACCGTGCTGGTTCGAACGCCATACAACAAGGATGCTGTCGCAGCATTCGGCGCGGACGGCGCACGGCGCGGTTATGCGGTTGTCGTTCAGGACACGCGGGGCCGGTTCGCTTCGGAGGGCGAAAACCTGCCTTTTGAAACGGATGGGTGGGACCGGTTGGCCGATGGATTCGACACTGTCCAGTGGCTGCTCAAACAGTCATGGTGCAACGGCCGGATTGGGACTTTCGGCGGGTCTGCGGTCGGGATCACCCAACTTCTGCTTGCGGGCACGGGCACAACCAACCTCGCTTGCCAGCACATCACAGTGGGCGCGCCGAGCCTTTATCACGACACAGTCTATCCCGGGGGTGTGTTCAAGAAATCGATCATTGAAGATTGGCTGCGGATCAGCAAGTTCAGCACAAATGCGTTGGCGCTGTGGATCTCGCACCCGAACCACGACGCATACTGGCGCGAACGCGAGTTGAACCGCAGATTTCACATGGTCAATACCGCGGCTATTCATATTGGCGGATGGTTTGACATCTTCGCACAGGGCACCATCGATTCATTCACCGGATATCAACACAAGGGCGGCCCAATGGCACGCGGCCGCCAACGCCTCCTCATGGGACCGTGGACACACGGCGTCCTAACCGACAAAGCCGGCGAGTTGACATTCCCGAACGCCAAAAAACCGCCCGGCGTTTCCCACGATCTTTGGAAGTGGGTCGATCATCACCTCCGCGGAATCACCAACGGCGTCGAGCGCGAGCCAACTGTCACCTACTACGTCATGGGCGACGTGAGCGATCCAAACGCCCCGGGAAACGTCTGGCGAACAGCGTCCAATTGGCCGCCAGAACCTTCCAAAGCCACCGCTTTTTACTTCAATGCAGCCAACAAAGCCATCAGCCAAACCAAACCAAGTCAAGCCCGATCACTCTCTTACACGTATGATCCGCGCAACCCTGTGCCTACAATCGGCGGACCACAGTTGACAATCCCAGCAGGACCAAAAGACCAGCGTGAGATTGAATCCCGTTCTGATGTGCTCGTCTTCACAAGCGAACCTCTGGCCAACCCCCTCGAAGTCACTGGCCCCGTCCGGTGCCGATTGTGGGCCTCCAGCGACGCCCCAGACACCGACTGGTTTGTGCGGCTCTGTGACGTCTATCCCGACGGGCGATCATTCAATATTTGCGAGGGACAGCTCCGCGCACGGCACAGACGTGGCTTCGATCGTGAAGATTTCATGAAGCCCGGGCGCCCTTACCTCTTTGATATCAACCTCTGGTCCACAAGTATCGTCTTCAACCGCGGCCATAAGCTGCGCGTGCACATCACCTCAAGCTCCTCCCCGGGCTATGATCCCAATCCGAACACTGGCATGCCTTTCCGAAGCAGCGACCGCGTGCAGTCCGCGCAAAACACCGTGTGGACCGGGGCAACAAGGGCTTCAGCGCTAATACTCCCCGTCGTAAAACGGTGAAGATTGAGCCCGAGCATTCCACATCCTGAGCCATCTGCGATGCAAATGTCCTCAAAAGATTCAGGAATGTTCGCGCTCCCGGAAATCTCGCCGGAATGAAGCTTGGGTGTCCGGGGCCGGTCAGTCGGTGAGTTTTCCGCATTAGAGTCGCCCGGTGACACAGCTCCCAAGTCGTCTTTCGGTGTAGGTCCCGAAGAGAGACGATCAATTGGACCGGGCGATTACAGAACCGTTTACTCTTCGATACAACCGTTCAAACTTCAAGAAGGCTTAGCGATCTCAACCGGGCAAGCACCGGGTCCAAGGGAAAAATCAGCTCCAGCAACGTGTAAAAGTAACTGACAATGGTGTCAAGAAATCATCAAAATTTTTTTGACATGATTTGGTTCTGTCCTAATATAGGCCATGTTGTCAATTGACATTGTTTGGAATTTTGCCATGTAGGACGGTGGTTTTCGGGATCAGCGGTTCGGGAAGGGTCAGGGAAAAGCTCAGGCTGAGCACGGTAAAAAGGGCATCAATAAAGCCCCGAGCCGAGATGGGCAATAGAAAACCGCAAGACGAACAACTAGAGAATCAGAGAGTATGCGAACAAATACTAACCTTCTCGAGGGCCGGTTCGGCGCGTTGAGCCGATTGGTCGTAATGCCATTATTGTCTCTGGCGGTGCTGTTTGGCACCCGCAGCCTCGCTCAATCGGAGCTGGAGACAATCTGCCACTCCGTGAGAATAGAACCTGCGCGGCTCAATTGGGTTGCTCAACTGGATATTCCCCAGTTCGATCCCGCGTTGGGCACACTTGAAAGCATCGCACTTGAAGTGGATACATCAATTGTCACCGACTTCAAAGCGGAGAATGTTAATAACTGGGGCGACGAAGGTGCGTATGCGCCTGTGACAGCGTCGATTAGCACGACAGTCTCCCTGCAACTTGAAGGGGCCGTGTTGGCCGCCGCACAGCCCAGCATTTATCGGGAGGACAACATTGCAGCAAGGTACGACGGCACGTTTGATTTCGGCGGTACCTCGGGCATTTCTGCAATTGGGATTACTGCTTCGGATACAGCGACCCGTACTCTGAGTGCTGCAAGCGGAGACGACCTGAGCGCGTTTGTTGGGAACAGTGCGGTATCGATGACACTTTCCGCCGCGGGCTTTTCCAAGGTGAAAGGCTCGGGAAACCTCGCCATCTCGATAAGCACTGATGCGGGAGGGACCGTCAAAGTCTGCTACTTTTACAGGAGAACACCTCCGGGCGGTGGCTTTTGCGTGTTTGTGGAAGGCCAGATTGTATGCGAAGGCGAGCCTGGCATCCTGACTGCGCAAGTGATTGCCCAGCCAACGGGACCACAGAGCACAGAGTTCTACTACACTTGGTACTACCCGAACGGCGACCCCGTCACAGATGAGAACGGCCAGCCTGTGAACACTCACGCGATCGAAGTTGATCAGCCCGGTACTTACACCGTTGACGTGTGGGATGGAAATGGCGGCCGGGCCACAGCAACAGGCGAACTTGAAGCTGTGCCCGCACCCGAGCCCGGGTTGGCTCTTCCGAATCCATTGCCGCGAGCTGGAGAGCAGGCCACGCTCGAGCCAATTAATATCAACGACATTATCGCTCCCAATGCAACATACGAATGGACAATCAAGGCCACCGGACCCGGCTGGGAAATAGTCGATGGCCAGGACAGGCCGATGTTAACCTACAGAGCGGGCTCGAGTGGCACAGCACTGTTCACTCTGAAAGTGACATATTCATACGGTTGTTCCAAACAAGCGTCTATCCGCTTCGGCCTCAACCCGGGCGAAGGATGCACTATTGGCTTCTGGCGCAATAAGAATGGGATGAGCTTGATCGACGGCGATGATTTGACAGCTCTCAATGAGCTCAGTCTCAGGAAGGCGGATGGGAACTCTCCCGATTTCACCGGCAAGACTGCATTCGGGAACTGGCTCAAATCTGCAAACTCGGTGAACATGGCTTACATGCTTTCTGCGCAGCTTGCCGCGTTCACACTCAATGTGCGGCACGATTTCTACACGCCAGAAACGATGATCCCAGTCACGGTCGGGGGCAGCACATCATACCTCTCGGCCGTTAGCTTGATCCAGGAAGTGAACAAAATGCTGGAGCAGGACGGGTATGTGCCCAAGGGAGACTCAAACCGTGCTCTGTTTGAGGCTTATTCAAAGGCGCTTGACGCCGCGAACAACAATTGCCGCAGGTGACCTGTGCCTTGAACCCGGCAACCACACCGGAATCATGGTCCCGGCGTTTGTCCTCACTTGATCCAGCACGGACGGCTATGGCAGCGGGGACACGTATTTCGTGCCAGCCTCACAGCACGAGTGCCATGCTCGATTTTCATCAGCGGCCATTGTGCAGTAATTCCTTTGAACGTTGTACGTTGAACGTTGTACGTTGAGCGTTGTACGTTGAGCGTTG
>JARYMD010000239.1 GCA_029907285.1 Verrucomicrobiota bacterium
CACTTCTTTCAAATACGGATGCGCAAACTCGAGATAATCCTTCGGCCCCATCATGCCAGATATGTCATCCAAAACAAGTATGCCTTCGACCTCGCCCGCCGCCTCTGCTTGCGCATGCAACCAGTCTTTCACAAGCGTTGTTGTGATGCGCAACAAATTATGCGTTGCAGCGCCTTCCAGCTTCATGCACTCGAGAAAACCGGTCACACCCAGCAAATGCGAAGCCACTGTCAGCGGCCCGCGCGCAGCAACCATCTTGATCAAGTGCCCCGCATCATTTATGCGAGGCTTCATCCGCCGATAGAAGTTCAATGCAAGGGGCATGAGACCGTCTGTGAGTGGATTTGGCACTTCCAAACCGCGGGCTTCCTTTGGATCGCGAATGAGTGGCATCACAGACGGCGGGCTGTTGGCCGAGAACCTGAACTTGCACCCGAACCCGCTCGGCTCGGTGGCCATGCCCACCTCAGCCCAGAACCCGGGAAGAAAAATCACATCGGGAAATTCACGTTCGATCGCGAGGTTGGCCTCAAACCACACGTCCGGCAGGGTTAAGTAATCGAATGTGGAGATTCCGAGGTGCCCCGGAATCCACGGGCTGTCAACTATGAGAGCCACCGGCGGTGTTTCCGTTTCTCCGCCACGAACGCACTGCAACAGCAGCCTCCATTGTTCCGGCGTCATGATTCCGCATCAGTCTTCAGGCAAGGGCTGGCCTTTTGTCTCTGGCGCCCAAATCAAAGCCACGATTCCGAGCAGGTAGATTCCGGACATGAGTATTGCCGCCGTGCGGAACTGCATCTGCGTGCTCAGCCAGCCAAGGAGCGACGGGAACGGCGCGGCAAGATACCTCACCGTGTTGTAGCAAAAACCAACGCCGGTCCCCCGCAGCCGGGTCGGATAAATCTCGGGAAAATAAATCGAATAGCCGGCAAACACGGCCAACTGCGCAAAACCCATCAACGGCAGCATCCAGTACGCATCAGAGGCCGACTTCAGAGAATTGAACACAAACGCCGTCACCACAAAACACATCGCGAATGACAGCAGAAACGCAAGGCGGCGGCTGAACACTGACGCCATGAACGTGAAAGCGAACATGCCCAACAACGCGCCCACATCCTGAAGCCGCATCCCTTTCCCGCGCACGCTGTCCATTGTCTTCTGCAGTTCCGCAATCGCGTTCGGAAAAACCTGCTCCAAGAGTTGCCGATTCAGGAACATTTGGTCGGGTTTGGATTGTTTCCTGCCCAACTGCTGCACGAGGTTCTGCGTGCTCTTCTTCAGTTCAAACTCCTTGAACGCTTCCTCGGCGTACAAAGACTCTTGCGAGATAAGACGGTTCAACTCCGACAAGACCGCCTCTTTCGAGACCCGGCTGTCAGACGATTGAATCTGCGCGAGCGCTTCGGGCTTGATCTTGCTCTTGACATGCGCCACGGCTGGGTTCGGCGGCGTTGCAAGCGCACTCACGATCGCCTCGTGTTGAACGATGTCTTTCGGTTTCAACGGCTGTTCTTTCAGCGCAGTCGAAATCAGCTCCGGCGAAAAGAACCCGATCGCCCACAACCCGACCATTCCTGACAAACCAAGACATATTCCAACCAGCGTGCTCCGCCGCCACCGCGGATGCGTGAACAGATCGGCAACCGAACCAATCTTTTTCGCCTGCGCAGCCGTCTTGCCCTGTTGATCCACCGCGCCGGCCGCTTTCGCCTCGGCTTTGGCTTTCAGCCATGGTTCGGGTTCCTTCAGAACCAAAATGACAGGCACAACCAAAACGGCCGGCAAAATCCCCACAAAGAACAATACACGCCACCCCGCAAGACCGGCCCAGAAGTTCTCCTGACCGGGGTTGATTGCCAGGCTCAGCGTGGCGCCAATCATGTTGCCCAGCGCAGACAACGCCTGCAATGAACCGAGTGCTGCTGTCCTAAAACGCCCGGGAACACTCTCCGCTACGAGCGTCGTCGCCGCCCCAAACATCCCACCCACACCAAGCCCGACAAGAAACCGATAGAACACAAAGTCCACCCATCCCTGAGCAATTCCACACAAACCGGTGAACCCGGAATAAACCAGCAAAGTCGCCGCCATGGTTTTCACCCGGCCCCACTTGTCGCTGAGCACCCCGAAAATGATGCCGCCTGTTGCCCAGCCAACCATCATCGCCGTGGTCGCCAGCCCAAGGTATTTTGTGATGTCAGCCAGCTTCTTCGGGTCGCCAGTGAGCAGGTCTTTGAGCGCCGACTCGCGCGCCAGTGTAAACAACCGCTGGTCCATGCAGTCGAACAGCCACCCGCACGACGCAATTATTACCACCAGCCAATGATAGGGTTTTACTCCGGTGAAAATACTTCCCTTTTCTGGAAGCGCCGTTTCAGTTGGTCCCGTGCCAGACACGCAATCCTTTCCTCTTATTAACTTGGGTTACGCTTAACGCATCAATGGTCCGTGCCAAAAAGGTCTGCGTCAAGCCTGTTCACAGAACACCGCAGCCCAGCCCGGCCGCAACCGAATGATCGCGGCGAAATAAAAGCGTTCGTTCGAGCCTTGGCGCTCTGCCGCGCCGCCGTTCCATGTGGGAGTTTTCCCGGCTCAGTTCAAGAACTCGCGCGCACGACAACCCGCGGCCTTCTCAAACGCAGAACTTCAAACCAATACAACGCCAACGCCGCCCAAATAATAGCAAACGCGACCTGTTTGGGTCTTGGAAAAGGCTCGCGATAAACAACCACGCCCAGAAACAAACCGCACGTCGGCGAGAAAAACTGCAGGATGCCAAGAGATGTCAACGATATCTGCCGCGCAGCAACTCCAAACAAAAGTAGCGGCGTCGCTGTCACAACCCCGGCCATTGCAAGCAAAACGGTTGTCAAAGTTCCTCCGTGCGCAAAAGCGCCTCTGCCGGATGCCTCCAGCACGCCGAGGTACACAATCGCCAGAGGCGCCAGCATCGCAGTTTCTATCGTCAGCCCATGCAACGCATTCAACGGCGCCAGCTTCTTCAGCAGCCCGTACAACGCAAACGACGTCGCCAATACCAACGCAATCCATGGCGGCGCCCCCTGCGCAATGGTTAGATAACCAACACTCACTGTCGCCAAAACAACAGCAACCCATTGCAGCATCCCCAGCCGCTCTTTCAGGAAAAACACGCCCAACCCCACACTCAACAGCGGATTGATGTAGTACCCAAGACTCGTCTCAACAATTCGATTCGCATTTACAGCCCAAATGTACGTTCCCCAATTCACGCTCAGCAACAGCGCCGCCATCAAATAGACAAGCATTGTCTTTCTCTGTCGCAACGCCGGCAGCAAAGCTGAGCTTGTGCCATGCAATCGAACCAACCCCGCCAAAAACAAAAATGACCAAAAAATCCGGTGAGCCAGAATCTCAACGGCCGGCACCCGCTGAACAGCTTTCCAATACACCGGCAGAAATCCCCACAGCGCATAAGCGCCCAGAGCACAAAGAATGCCGAACCGATTTGTTCCCGCGGCTGGTCCCATGTCCGGTCACATCTAATGTTCACCTCCGCCAACGGAGGTCTCGGCAGATTGAGAAGAACTCTCGCCCAGGCGGCGAAACATCGACCTGATATCCCGCAAGCCCCGCACCGCCACATAAACCGTCACCGTGGAATACCAAACCAGGGCGGCTATCGTCACCAACAACCAAAACCAATGATCAAGCAACGCATGGGCATTCATGGCTTCAACTCTTAATTCAAGATTGGGCTCGCAGGCAGCCGCGACCCGTTACTACGACAGAAACTTCCCGTATTTCCGCGCAAACGCGGAACCCCTGCGGCAACCGGTTGTCTTGCGCACTGGGCAATGCCATGCTCGCGGCGCGTCAGAGTCCCGCCTTTGGGCGCAACGGTCTCATTCAGCCGACCGCGGATTCTACAGAAGGCACAGACCTTCACGCTCTTATTTGCTGAATGCTTCATGACTGTTCCCCGTCGCCGCCAGCCGCTCCAGCTTGATGCACCGCCGGTTTCAGCAGCGACCCCAAAACCATCGCAACTGCCTGGCACATGCCGGGTATCGCTCCTGCAATACCTTTTTCATACCCGTTCTGCGCGGTGTACATGCAGGTGACAATCCCAAATTCAGTGGCGGCCAACGACGCAATCCCCAAAAACACGTTCATCTCGCGGCCAGCCACAAGGAAATGGTCCACCTTGGACACATACTTGCGCACCAGCACCCCAGCGGTCATCGTCGCAAGCAGGTACAACCCAACAACGCTTCCATCAATCAACCATGAAAAGGAACTCATGTGCGCTTGATGTTACACGCCGGAGTCTTGCCGAAAACTGATTCAGAAGGGAGCAGTTTTTTTGACCAAAATGCAGAGCCCTGTGCATTCTTTTCCATGCGCGCAGGAAACTGCGGCGTCCCATGCACAGCCACCTTTCACCAGACCACTGTGGTTTGGAGTTGCCCGAAACCCGCTCTTGTGGTTGTTTTCACTCGTGCGAAGCGGGAAATGACAGAGGCCCGCACATGTCAAAGCAGGCTGAACACGTCCCGCTCAACGGCGGCCGTCAACGCATGAACAGGAACAGACCATGAAAAGGACATCAAATCTCATGTTGATAACCCGGCGCGATTTTGTGCGCCATACCGCTGCTCTCGCCGGGGCGGCTCTGATCGGAACACCTTCGCTGCTCGCAGCCGAGGCAGGCGCCACCAAGCGCACTGCTGTCGATCAGGTCCCATTGGGCAAGACAGGCCTCAAACTCAGCCGCCTCGGGTTCGGCACCGGAACCAACAGCGGCAATGTCCAAAGAGCCCTCGGCAAAGAGACGTTCGAAAAGCTCATCAAATACGCCTACGACAAAGGCATCACCTACATCGATGCCGCACAGAGCTACGCGACGTTCGATTGGATAGCAGGCGCGATCCGCGGGCTCCCGCGCGAGAAGCTTTTTATTCAATCAAAAATCCCGGGCCAGCCACCCAATGTGCTCGAGGCAATCGACCGCCACCGCAAGGTGTTCAACACCGATTACATCGACAGCATGCTCATTCATTGCATGGTCAAAGACGGCTGGACCGACGATTTCAAACGCATCATGGACGGATTCGATGAAGCACAACAAAAGCAGTGGATCAAGGTCAAGGGCGTGTCGTGTCACAGCCTCCCAGGACTCCGAACAGCCGTCGCCTCGCCGTGGGTCCGGGTCCACCTCGTTCGCGTCAATCCACAAGCCAAACATATCGACGGCGAAGCAGAAACATGGAATCAGCCGGGAACAGACTTGCAGCCCGTCCTGGCCGAAATCAGGAAAATGCGCGAAAAAGGCCGTGGCATCATCGGCATGAAACTCATCGGCAACGGAGACTTCAAAAGCCCCGAAGACCGCGAGAAATCAATACAGTTCGCCATGACATGCGGTTTGCTGGATGCGGTCGTCATCGGATTCAAGAGCACGGACGAAATTGACGAGGCGATCGAGCGCATGAACCGTGCTCTTGCTTCCGCCTGAAGCCCGGTTCAACAGGCCGCTTTGCGGCCACCGACAACAACTAACCCGCGAATGTTCTGAGCGGCTGTGCCGGAGCTGTGCAAATGCAGCCACAAGCTCCCCAAGCAGCCGCTCCATCCGCCATGCCAGACCGGCCCATTGTCGTCGCTACACGAGGGAGTGCACTGGCGCTCGCTCAAACAAACATCGTGCTCGGCCTCTGCCGCGCCGCATTCCCAAAACTCAGGTTCGAGCTGAAGATCATCAAGACAACCGGCGACAAGCTGCAGCGCGCTTCAATGGCACAGCGTGCAGCCCCAGTTTCCAAAGGATTGTTCACCAAAGAACTCGAAATCGCTCTGCTGCGGCATCAGGCGGACATGGCTGTGCACAGCCTGAAAGACCTGCCAACGGACCTTCCTGCCGGACTCAAGCTCGGGGCTGTCCCGAAACGCGCCAGCCACAAAGACGTGCTCATCTGCCGCGCCACAGACCAGAGCCAATCCAGCCAATCGGACAGCGTGCCAAAGGAAACCGCTTCCGCGACGCCAACAAATCCAATCTGTGATCCCCGCATATTGCCTCATGGCAGCGTCGTCGCCACAAGCAGCACCCGGCGAAAAGCTCAGTTGCTTGAACATCGTCCAGACATCACCATCGTCGATATCAGAGGCAACGTGGTTACACGCCTCGAAAAGCTAGCCGCATCCCAGGAAATACACGCAATTGTTCTCGCCCTTGCCGGGCTGGACCGACTGAACTTCAAAATCCGCAGCGACGCCACGCTCGAGGGAGACGCCGTGCCGCCCCGCCTCTCCGCCTTCGTGATCGAACCCGACATTCTCGTCCCTTGCGTTGGCCAGGGCGCAATCGGAATCGAAATCCGCGCCGACGACGAGCGCATCCAATCAATCTGCGACCGAATCGACCATTACAACACAAGACAGTGTGTTCTTGCCGAGCGCACTTTCCTGCACGCTATGGGCGGCGGATGCCAAAGCCCCGTGGCCGCTTATGCAGAAGTGATTGATGACCGAATTCACCTGCGTGCCGTTTCGTACCGCAGCCGCCACCCTCGCCGCGCCGAAGGAAAACGCCCTGTCGCCGAAGCAATCGCGCTTGGAGAACAACTGGCCGCAGAAATTTCTTAGCCCGCATATTTCCCAGCCCGGCGTAGCCGGAACCAAAGTTTCCTGGCGGGCACAGACGCTGTGCCTGCGGACGCTGACGACCGCCCTCAGCCACGCCG
>JARYMD010000023.1 GCA_029907285.1 Verrucomicrobiota bacterium
CGTTCCCAGACAGACGACCGGCAGGTCAATCGAAAGGAAGGCTCAACGTCCAACGTTCAACAGCGCAGCCCTCATCGACGGGCGCAGGTGCCGGGTTAGTGCCCGCCAAGCGCTTGGCCCGTTGATGAGGGGTGTCTGCCAAGCCGGGCTCCGAAATACCTGCTGCGACTCCGTCGCAGGGAAAAGCACCCTGATCAAGCCCCCCAGCCGGCGCGCCAGGAACGGCGCGCCCTACCTGTATGCAGGGGTTCATGAACAAACAAAGTGCCTGGCACTCTATTTGCGTCTTCCAAAAGGCCCCACCGTGGTGACGCTCTTGCTGACAGCCAGGGATGCAGATATGGCAAGGAAATCCGTGTAAAGCCGGTGGTTTACCACCGGCTCCCCCACAGACCCGTGCGAGCGGTTTAACCTACCGCTCGCGTGCGCGGTAAAACTCCAATTGCGCTCCTGCGGAATCGTAGTTTCTCCATACCCATGAACCGGATGGCGACGAATTTGTCGTTATCCCCGCCCAATGGATGAGGTCCGCAGAGCTTTCAATGATGTAAGAGCGGTTGGGGAAGCCCTGAATGGCAAGCTGAACCGTTCCGTCCGGCACGCGCGCCATGCTCAACACGGGAACAATCAGCTCATCCGCAAGCGGCAAATAAAGGTTGTCTATGAAACCTGCATCTGCGCCGGCACTGAAGTTTGCGTCTTTCGAATATCGCCATTCAAGAGTGTTCACGCCGCCAATTACAGGGAATTGATAAAGCTCCCATCCCGTCTCGCCCGTCCAGCGCTTTTGAAAAACCCCGTTCAGATAAAACTCCAGCCCGTCCCATTGTTCTTCTGAGCTGACGTGGACCCAAAAAGCGCAAGTCCCGTCCCGCAGATTTGCTTCAAGAATCAGCGAGCTTTGTTCGCCATTGCTGATTCTCCCCGATTGCGCGGCAAACCGGCCATTGTACACCTCGGTGGATGAAACGCCCCATGCAGCATTCCCGTTGCTTGCCCATGCAAAACTGTTGCTGAAACCGCCCGACTCAAATCCCTCGGTGCACTCAACAACCCGAAATGAAGCGGTAAGCGTAATGTCTTTGTCCATCACCAGCACGAGCGGGTTTTGAGTCGTATTCACGCTTCCCTGCCAGCCGGCAAACACAAAACCACGCTCGGGCAGCGCTGTCACCACTTGAATCGATCCATGCGGAACGCGGCCGGGCGCGGGAACCGCGCTGCCACCCGGCCCGGCAATCACATTTAGGGTTCGCATGATTTCAGTAGGCTCGAACTCGTACTCGAGCGCCAGCCTGCCCGTGCTTCCCCCGAATCCGTCAATCGCGATGTAATAAACCCGATTGCGCGCCAACGCGACGGTCAATTCGCTGTATCCACTGCCCGGACTTGCATCGTCGTTGGCAGCCACAGGCACCAGCTCCGTCAGCGCACTCCCTTCGTACACGGCAAGTAATGTGTCGATACTTGACCCTTGGGTTGTCAGGTGCAACACCCCCGTTGCCGGTGCTCGGAACCAATACCAGACTGAGTGACCGCCCTCGTTGTTGGCATGCATCGGCTCGCCAATCTCCCGTGTTGCGAGGTCATTCATTGCAGTCACGCTTCCCGAAAACCCGCTCAATTCCAGCGCCCCGGCAAAGTCATCATTGGGAACCGCAGAGTAATAAAGCATCAGCAAAACCGGTTCGCTCCGATTCCCGGCAACGTCTTCGGCAACAACGCTCACAAAGTTTGTGCCAGGAGACAAAGTCAAACTCAGATTCCAGTTTGTGGTCCCGGACGCAAGCAATGGCGGCTCATCGTTGAGCTGCAGGGTTACGCTATTAACCCCGGTCCCGTGAGGCATTGAATCCAAAGCAACACCAGCAACCCGCACAACAGCGTTTGTAAGAATAGTGTCCACGGGCTCCACAATCTCCACCTCCGGCGCGACAGTATCCGGAAGCCCGTCCGGTACAACCCGAAGCCGGACAAAGCCCACATCAGCGTCAGTATAACCAGCCACTGCTATCCGATAAGTAACCCCTGCCGCGCCGTCAAACACGACGTATGCTTTCAACCCATGTTCAACGTCGTCGGTGGAAGCTGCAACCAGCCTGAGAACATCAAGTGATGCCCCCGTGTAAACCGCAAGCACAGGCGCAAAACCACTCCCAGCCGTGTCGATCAAAACAGACGTGTTATTGGTTGGCGACCAGGTCCACCAAACCGACGCACCCACTTGCGGATTGCCGGCATGAAAAGGTTCCGCAGGCTCGATAGTAGCGAATTCGTTCGAGCCCGTCACAGTCCCGCCGCCCGGCGGGATTTTTATCGCGTTGGCGAAATTGTCGTTTGCGGGCCGAACAACTGCCATGTAAGTGACATCTGTGATGTTTGTCGCCCACGATTCCGGCAACAGCTCGCCCATGTCATTTGTGATCGAAATGTCCTGCCCGTAAGTTGTGAAGCGCACCACGAAGTTTGTAGGTGCGGCAAACGCCGGAACGACCAAACTGCCACTGTAAACACCGTCACTGGCATTCGCGTCGGGGGGCACGCCATCATCCAACAATTGAACGGTGTTGGTCACAACCCGCATCATGGACACCAGGTTCGTAAAAGAGTCGTAGTTGGTAACAGTAAGGAAAACGGCCTGCACAGTCTGAGTGAGCATGATCGTGTTGGCTGGCGGCGACACCGCAACCCGGGGCGGCGTTGGCGCAGGCTGCGCTACGAGTCGGCAGCACAAAAGCGCCATGCTCACCAACCAAAGCAATTTCGAGGTTGAACTATGCATATTGGCCTCGAGACATCAAAGTCTGCCGCAGGGTTTATCGCCACGGCCCGTATCTGGCGCGATAGAATCGCCAATCAAATGCTGCAACGTCCGGGTCAACAAACTCAATCGGTCCGTTCACAAAAGTGTTGGTCAGTATCGGGAGCCACTCGATCAGATTGGTCGAAGCTTCAACCACGACTGTCCCGCCTTGTTGGCCGCCAATACTAAAGCTCAATCCACCCCCGGAAACTTGACCGGACACAGACAGGTTGATCGGCTCCGGGCTTTGGACCTGAATCCGCACCTTCCCGGAGTAGCCTGCCAACCCACGGTCATCGGCGGCTGTCACCTGCAATTCATGGCTGCCTGCCGGGACGTTGGTCCACACAAAACCGTAAGGTGGCAAATTCAACACCCCTATCAAATTGGAGTTTGCCAGAAACTCCACCCGTGCAATTTCACCGTCCGGATCAAACACCTCGACACTAATCGGCAGGTCGATCGGCTGCATGAACACCGCGTCATTGGTCGGCCAAAGCAGCCCGACACGCGGCGCTTGGTTTGTCTTAACAACAACAACGACCGTGCTCGAAACCGATCGAGCGCCACCGTCGTCTATTGCGCTTGCACTGAGCGAGTAAACCCCCGCACCAACATTGGTCCATGTCAGAACGTACGGAGCCGCGTTTGCGCGCCCGATGAAATTCGTCCCTGCAAAAAAGCTGACCTCTGAGACTGTGCCGTCGCTGTCCGATGCAACAGCCTCCAAAACCAGGTCCGATGGCGCCACAAATGCCTCTCCCAGCTTGGGGCGAACAAGGGTGACCTCTGGTTTCTGATTAGCGTAAGTCCACCGTGCAAAATGAAGCGAGGGCGTTTTGCCCGCAGTCAGAAAGTCCCCGCCAACAAAAACTTCGCGCCCGCGCACTGCAATGGCCCTGACGATCCCGTCCAAACCGGCGCCGAGCACGGACCAGCGTATCCCGTCCCAACGTGCGATCCGGTTCGCCACCGTCCCGCCCGCTGTATCGAAAGCGCCACCAACGAACACCGCGTCACCGCCGGAAGCCGCCAGTGCCATTACATGAGGTGTTGCTCCGCCCAACCCGCTGCCCAAAGCCCACCACCGGCTTCCGTCCCATTTGGCCAAATACTTTATCTCTGAACTCCCGCCAGCCGACTCGAATTGCCCGCCAACATACAAGTCCGACCCCACAAAAACCATGGCGTTCACTGTCCCCCCTAAACCTTGGCCAAGTGGCGACCAATTCACTCCGTCCCAAACAGCAACGCGGTTTGCTTTGATGCCGCCAGCAGCAGTGAATTCGCCACCGGCATAAAGCCGCCCGTCCGGCCCAATCACCATCGCATAAACATTGCTGTTCATACCGCTCCCCAAACGACTCCAGATCGTACCGTCCCACTTTGCCACAGCGTTCGCGCTGAACCCGCCGGCACGCGTGAACGCACCGCCAACGTAAAGGTCGCCGCCATTAACCACCATCGCATGCACTGTGCCATCAAGCCCAATCGACAAAGGCGCCCACTTGTTTCCGTCCCACCGGGCCACACGATAAGCCGTCACGCCAGATGCGCTGGTGAAATCGCCTCCGGCAAACAGTTCGCCGCGCTTGTTCACCACCAAAGCCAGCACATCCCCATTAACCCCGCTGCCCAAACCTGACCAGCTCGTTCCGTCCCACTTCGCTATGTTCGACACCACCAATCCGCCCGCAACCGAGATGCTCCCGCCCGCATAGACCGCCTGGTCAGTCGCTGCAATTGCCCTGATCTGGCCTTCCACTGTCCTCGCCACGATGCCATTCCCGAGCGATTCCCAGTGACTTGGAATGTAACCCGCCAGATTCCTTACGTTGTTCGTGCCCGCTGTGTACAAACCGCCCACATAAAGCAAAGCCGGGCCCCCGGCCAATGCAAGAACGTTGCCGTTCACACCGTTGTTCGTCCCGTCGCCCAACGACGCCCATGTCTGCAAATCGTCATGCCAACGGGCAAAGTTCATTGCATTCAACCCGCCAGCCCGCGTGAATGAACCACCCGCGTAAAGCTCCGTTCCAAAAAGCGACAAAGACCTCACAGTGCCGTTCACACCACTGCCCAACACACGCCAGCTTACACCGTTCCATTTGGCAATGTTGTTCGCCCCATCCACCACGCCCGCCTCAGACGACTCGCCACCGACAAAAATGCTTCCGTCCTCCGCCATCACAATCGCGTGCACTGCCCCGCCCACGCCCCCAGCAAGGTTGTGCCATCGCCCTCCCTCGTATCGCGCGATGTTCAACGCGTACACGCCACCAGCATTGGTAAAAGCACCGCCAACAAACACGCGGCCGCCGCGCGCTGCAATGGCATGCACAGGCCCTCCAACCCCGCTGCCAATTGAAAACCATTTCGCGCCGTCCCAACGCGCCACGTTCGAAACCGCAACGCCGCCCGCAACCCCAAACTCACCTCCCACATAAAGATCACTCCCATCTGAAAACAAAGCCGACACAGGCCCGTCCAGACCGCCGCCAACAGAATCCCAATTGGTCCCGTCCCACCGCGCAATGTAACGGGCGGTTACACCTCCAGCGCTTATAAAATTGCCGCCAATAAAAACTTCACCGCCATAAACCGCAACCGCACGAATCTGTCCATCAACCCCGTTTGTGATCGATGCCCATTTCTTCGCTACAGCGTTCCAAACAGCAAAGTTGCTCGCACTGACTGAACCAGCCGAGTCAAAACTGCCTCCAACGAACATCTCGCCCCGGATGTTGACTGCGAGTGCATTGGGGTAACCGCCCAGTCCACTCCCCAAACCAATCCACTCATTGCCTGTATGCCACACAGCAATGTTCCGAGCAGCTCTTCCCCCCGCATAGTCAAACTGGCCGCCGGCGTACACCCGCGCGCCGCTCACCGCCAATCCCCAAACCACCGGATCATTCCCCTCGATGCCTCTCCCCACCACCTGCCAACTGGTCCCATCCCACCGCATTATGTTGTTTGCGGTCTGCCCACGAAAACCAGAAAACCGACCCGCCGCATAGAGTGATCCGCCGTTCACAGCCAAAGCGCGAATCTCCGGAGGCGTTTCCTCCGATGTGGTGCCAAACGTCGTCCACGCCGTCCCATTCCACAACGCAACCCCCTGAGCATTCAAACCACCAGCAAGCGCAAAGGAACCGCCAACACAAAGGTTCGTGCCCCATGCCGCCAATGCCCGGACAGGACCATCCACGCCGCTCCCAAGTGCAGACCACGCACTGCCGCTCCACTTCGCGATGTGCGCAGCAGAACCTCCACCCGCCTGATCAAACTCGCCCCCGACATACACGTCGTTCGTGTTGAGCACCTGAATCGCCCGAACCGGGCCATTCACGCCATCACCCATTGGCTGCCACTGAGACCCATTCCACTCGGCAACGTTTGCGACATTTGTCTCGCTGGCATTTCCAAACTCGCCTCCAGCATAGACTTTCGTTCCCTGGATCGCGATTGCATAGACCGGCCCGTCAAATCCCGTGTCCAGCGCGGTCCACTTCGTTCCATCCCACTTGGCAATATTGGTCGCTCCAGTGCCACCGGCGGAACTAAACGCACCCCCGATGTACACGTTGCTCCCCTGCACGCCAATCGCGTACACGGGTCCGTCAGTTCCAGTCCCAATGGCACTCCACGATTCGCCATTCCAGACAGCAACATTGGTCGCTGAAACTCCTCCTATGGACGTGAACTCGCCGGCCACGTAAACCAGATTGGTCGTCGCGGCCACGGCGTAAATCGTCCCCTCGACGTCCGAAGACCCGAACCGCCCGTCCCAGCTACCCTCCAAAACCGCCCCTGCCGACATCAGTTTAACCACCCCTGTCGCAGAACGATTCGCCGATTCTGCGTGCCCATTGGAAAGCAACACAGCAGCAAACACCCAAACTGTTGCCAGCAGAAACAGCTCAGATACGAATCGCCATCCGACATCGTTGCGGCCGGTGAATCTCATTGCTTCGAAGGCTCCCATAGATTTAGCACATTGCGTTCCATCTCACAAGAAAACCGGCCAAAATTGCGTGACAAATCAGCGGCAGATCAGTGGCAGTTCTGCTGCAAAAACCTCAGCCCGGCCTTCAAGCACAGCCTCAAGCCGTCACTTGCATCAATATGCGTTCAACTTGGGCATCGGCAACCTCAAGGACGCCTTCGGACCAGACAACGTAATCCGACAGCTCGATCTTTCTCTCCACCGGCCATTGCGCGCCAATCCGCTGACGACACTCTTCTGCACTCCACCCGCGAACCAACATTCGCGCCGCCTGGCTGGCGCGACTGCACGCAACGCATATCGTTGCCTCAAAATGCCTCTCCGCCCCAATCTCGAACAGCAATGGAATGATAATCATCCCAATCCGCACCCCGCACCGACGCCATTCCTCAGCTTTGGCCTGCCAAAAGTCGGCTATTCGCGGATGCAATATGGCCTCGAGCTTTGACCTCGCACTGCTGTCGGCAAACACAATCGCGGCAAGTGCGTTCCTGCGCAAATTCCCCCCTGAATCTATCATTTCTGCCCCAAACTCGGCAACGATCTCCGCCAACGCAGGTTGTCCGGGCTCAACCAACAGACGTGCCACCGAATCAGTGTCAATGACCATCACACCCCGGCGGGCAAACATCGCCGCAACCGTCGTTTTGCCCATTGCAATTCCACCTGTCAGCCCCAACAGCAGCATGGTGAATCAATAGTACAGGCTGTTGCCACCGGCGTTTGCCAATAGCAAAAACACAACGCCTCAATCGGCAGGCGTCATTGCCACATCAGCCATGCACACAAACCATGGCATGACCGGCAAAACTGTGCTCGCGCAATGATCAGCGGGTCACCGCACGATAGAAGCCTTGTTGAGGGCCTGAACTTGCAGGATCGAAGAACAACCTGATCTGCCCTTCGACGGCTCTGTTGGTGGAGACCGGCACCCAATTCGGCCTTGTGTTAGCCGGCAACTCCAGCGCGCGCAGGATCACATAGACCTGGTCAGGCTGCCCGGTCAGTTGCAGCTCGCATGTGCCCTGCGGAGTTCTCTTCAGCACAAGCCGCGCAGGCGCCGTTGGATCAACGGGCGGCACCAAAGGAATGCTCACGTTGTCGATAAAGGCAGCGTCGAGACCCACGCTGTTTTGATTGTCCTTGGTGTAACGCCACTCGAATGTGTGTGTGCCATCCGAAACCGGATAGCTGTATCGAGTCCACCCAACATCCCCAGACAGCCGAAGCAATGGCACGGTCGCGCCGTCCATGTAAAACTCAAAAACATCCCAGCCAGCCTCGCTGCTGACTTTCGCATCGAATTCAACCCTGCCGGCTATAACCTTGCCCGTAAGTTTCAGAGAGCTGCTCTGGCCATGCGTAATCGCGCCCGACCGCGCCGCATAGGTTCCCGTAGAAGCCGTGGTGTTCGTGACGAACCATCCAGCAGCGCCGCTCGTGCTCCATGCCAGCTTGCTCAGGTTCCCCGATTCGAAATCGTCCGAGTAGGCAACAGCACGGAACACTGCGCGAACAGCCAGGTTCGTTCGAGCCAGAACAGAAAGCGGGTTTTCAGATGTCTCATAACTGCCCTCCCAGCGAACGAACTCAAACCCCGCGTCAGGCTCAGCAGTCAGGACCTGAGCCGATCCCGCCACAACATCGACCACGCCGAAGTCGTGTTCCTTGATTCTTCCGCCGGGAGTCCCGGACAGTGTGATCGTGTAAAGCTCCGCTGGTGTGAACGACCATGCGAGCTGCACCTTCCCTGTGGCGCCGTTGAAACCGTCCACCGCTATGTAATAAAGCTGGTTTGACCTGACGCCCTGCTGCAGCTTGCTGAATGCCGATCCATCGAAAGCGTCATCGTTTGCACCGACTTTCGTCAGGCTGTCAACGCGGTCTCCCTGGTACAAGCCAATCAGCGTGTCGAAATCACTGCCTTCAGTGCTCAGCAGCAATGCGCCGTTTTCGGGGGCTTTGAACTTGTACCAGATCGAATGCCCGCCGTCGTTGTCCGCATGCCGCGGCTCGCCGGGCTCGCGTGTTGCTTCCGCCGTGTCCGCAGTAACAGTCCCCGAGTTTGCTGTCAGGAACGCTGCAAAACTGAAATGGTCGTTGGGCACCGGATTCCGGCGATAGGTCACCGTAAGCGTGACTTCTTGAGATGCATTGCCCGCAAGATCAGTCGCATATACTTTGACAGTGTTGTAGCCCGGTATCAAAGCCAGCCTGTTTGTTGTCGATGTCTCACCCGGTGCAAAGCTCAACATTCCATTTCGATACGTAATCGGCAAGACCTGCACGTTGATCTTGTCCACGCCACTCGAGATTGGCCCCGGATCGAATGCTGACGCGATCAGGTCAACGGTGTTCTCTTGCACGATAATGCCGCTTACAGGCTTTGCCACGCTGACGACCGGCGGTGTGAGGTCCGGCGTTCCGTTCGGCAAAATTGCAAGGGTTATGGCGCCGGAATAGTTCGTGCCCACGCTCGCAACGGCAATCTTGTATGCCTCGCCTTTCTTGGCATTGAAGGTCACATATCCCTTGCGCCCGCCGGGCTTGGTCTGCGCAGACGCAACTTGTTTCAGCGCGCTCACGCTTGAACCGGTATAAACAGCCAGCAGCGTGTTGAACTTGCTGCCGCTCGTATCAACCAGGACGGACCCATCCGCTTGCGCCGTCCAGCTCCACCACAACGAAGATGTCACAAGCGGCGCGCCCGCGTGATTCGGCTCTCCCGGTTCGAGAGCAGCATCTGCAAACCGGTTGTTGGATGCCAACACTGCGCCTTCTGCTCTGACCTTGGTTGCGTTCGCGAACAAATCATTCGGCGGCCTGAACGCGACGTAATAGGTCACGGTGTTGGTCGCGTCCAGCTTGCCCGGCGCGGTGACAGTGACCGTCAGTGTCAAGTTCGTGCCGGTCGATGGAACAGAAACGTTGGCGCTGTAGATTGAATCGTTCCTGCGCGCATCAGGCGGCGTGCCCGCGTTGTTGAATGTCAACGGAGTAACGCCGTTGATCACGCCCTTGACTGTCGCGTTGGTCACGCTGACACCGTCGCGCACACGGACATAAACGGGCGTCACGGAACCGCCCATCACCGTCGAACCATCACTCGGCGTAAAGTATATCTCCAAAATGCCGTCAGGAGGCGATATCGTCACATCAGGCGGAAGATCAAAAGCTTCAACAACGCCGCTTGTGGTGTGTGCCGGCGGCACTTTCGCGCTGTAGCCCATGCCGCGCTTGGCGAATCCGCGCCAAATCTCAGCCTTGTTAAGGCCGCCAAAAGTCATTTCATCCGCCTGCACTATTGCGTCCCGAGCTTCCAGATAGGTCGGGTTCGGCGGGCAAAGTTTCATCCCATCGACAATCAACTGAAGCATGGTTGAATTGCCTTCATCCCACCCGAGAGAATCCACCAAATTCGCCCGGATTTCCCACAAAGCAATGCACCATACCTCGCCCATGTTGTGTACTTCTGTGGGATCGTTGTATGCCATGAAAACAGGATTGATCGGAATGCCAAGGTGCGGGTCCGCAAGGTCAGGATCGATATCCTTTAATGTCAGCGGATTCTTGGTCATGTCCGTCGAATACGGATAGCGCCGAATCCCGAAGTAATAGTTCTCAGTCAAATCATCGTACATGTAGGACGAGTAACCAGCCATGGGATACACCGCATTCGGGTCATCGCTGGGCTCACTCAGCAAACACATCGGCACAATGTCCGACCAGCCTTCACCCAGCCCGTTCGGCTGATGTTCCCAGAACAGAATGTCGCCGCCGCCGACCAGTCGCGTGCTGACGCCGTGTGTGTATTCGTGGCAGACAATCTCTGCATCGAGTGAACCGTCACGATCCGGCCGCGGCCCGTCCCAAATAAACATTGCCATGTGCCCCGGCACACCGTCCTGTGTGGGCACAAAATACGCATTGTTCCGGTAAAACGGGTCATTTATCCGGGCGCCATCCTGCGCATCCGCAATTACAGGATCGCCGCCAAAACCGCCCCGGCCGAAGTTGTTGTCCTGGAAATTGCCTGCAGCCTCGGTAAACCCGTATGCATACATCCGGTCATGCATGAAGTTGTTCAAATAAAACAGGTTCACCACCGACGCATTTGTGTAAGCAGACGGCGGCATGTTCAAGTCCAGCGGAAAAGTGAAATCCGGATCGGTTTCCGGCACAGACGGCCGCGGCAAATCCGGCACGTCGTCGTCGTCAACGTCCGTGGCCGCATGCACGTTGTTGCCTGCGGTCACATACACACCGTTTGTCGCCGGGTAAACCCAGCCGGCCGGCGATGCAACCGTGTTAAGCGCTGTGAAATTCGTCAGGTGCGTCCGCGGCACCAAGGGCGGCTGCGCACTGTTTGGTGTCGGCCACCCGGGAGTAAAAGGCGATGGACTGTCGCTGGTAAACACACTCATGCTGATCGCAGGCGCAGCCTGGTAGAACGTCATGTTCTGGCTGAACCACACCTGGCCCGTCAGCGCGTCAACAAACACGCGGAAAGCTTCCTTGCTCTTCCCGCTGACAAGAAACACCCGCCAGCAAAGGCGCATGTTTTCCCTGTCCAAAGGCAGCCACGACAGCTCGACCCTGGCCTTTCCCTTCAGACCGGGCGCACGAAAATGCTGGACGCGTTCCGCACCCTCACACGCCCCTTCAGCCACCACAGCCGCGGGATTAATCGCCACGTTGATGTTCCCAGCCTGCGCAGCCAAAACCACCGCCTTCGCCGCGCTGATCGGCGGATTTGCAAGAATGTCCGCCCAATTCCGAGCCCCGTTCGCCGCCGCTAGCATCGGATTCGACACAAACTGGCTCGAGAGTCGAACAAGCTCGTTTCGAGCAGTCAGATGGCCCTTCAACTGGGCCGAAAAAACCGGAATGTCATTGAACCGCTGTTGCCAAACAACTGTTCGGACACCGTTGTGCCGGTCCACATAATCGCTCCTGACCATCGCTTCCTCGAGCGCTGCATGATCATGTCCGAACAGGTCCGCATGCTCTGCAACAAAAGCTTTCAACACCCGGTAAGGGTCTCCTGCAGGAAAAGCGTCCAACGTGCTCTGCGAAATCGCTGTGCCACGCCCGCCCGGGCCGGTGAGACAACCTGACACCTCGGCCGTAACAAGCCGCGGCGATCCAGTAACCCGATCAAGCGCAACTTTCGCATTTGGCAGCCGCTGCCGCAATTGGCCAAAAGCCTGCAATTGCCGCGGGCTGAAATCCCTCAGCCCCGCATCGCCGGGCGCCTGTAGCAGGGCAGGAGCACTCGAGGCTCGCACCGTGGCCGGTCGCAAGTCAATTGTTGGGGCCGGAGCAGGGTATTGCGCCTGGTATGCCAATCCTGCAGCCGACAAACCAACCGCTAACACTGCATACAATCCTCTTGTCTTCCACCTCTTCATTTAGATTACCTCGAAAAGTTAACTGTCAGGGATTATAACGCACCCGGTAGTACCGTTGCCGCCCTTCCGGCAAGCTAGGCACAGGGTCGGTCACTGTCATAACCCGCCCAACCGCAGCGTCGTTGGTAACCGTTGCTATTGTGACCCATTCTGGTGCGGCCAAACTCGACGCCCGTTCAACATAATAGGTCGCACCAGCAGCAGCCGCAAATGATATGGAAACAGTTGGCGGCGTTCCCGACACCTTCACCGGACCCAACGCCGGCCCATCAAAGGGCCATTGATCGAAAGCATTGGCCAAACCATCGCCGTCAGAATCAATCAGCTTGCTCTCCAATAACGCCCTGTTCACGCGAATCGTCTTGTAAGTGTTTGGCCCCACATGCACAGCAACATCAATCCCGCTACTCGGTCCGGCGAAGTCTTTAACCCAGCGCAGGCGCCCATCAAACATGCCATCAAGCTTCTCTGCAGGCGCGTTTGCGTAAGCAAAATAAACCGTCAGCCCGGGCTCGATCACCAATCCGCCCGCTTCAGGGTCTGCCAGCAACGAAGTGTCAAGGTCAAGGTAATCCACATACATCGCGAAGTTCCCCTGGACCGGATTGCCCTGGTTGTCCATGGGCGGACCGAACCTGAGTTCGCCATACGGATACAACCTCAACTGGAGCCTGCCAATCGCCGCATTGTTTTCAAATCCTTCTTTCTTCGCGCCGCGATCCTCGGCCGCCCACGTGTGCGAAATGCTGTAATACCGCGGAGCTGTTGTTGTAATCGTGGTCCCAAACAAAGCGCCTGTGTTCGGCTTGCGAACAAGGTGGAATCCTTCGTTCACACCAATCTGGTTGTTGGCGCCAACACCGATGTCGGACAAATCGTTCTCCACGTCCAAGAACACGCTTCGGCCGGCGCTGATGGTTGTGTTGCGAAGCTTCATGTTCCCGAGTCGATAGTGGGCGTCCCCAGTGGTTAATTGGCGCGCGCCTTCCAGCTTGGCATTGCCACCGGTCAGCAGGAAGTCAGCTCTGGTGACCATGTTGCCGGTGTCAATGAACTCGTCGCACGCGACGTTATGCCCCACAGCTTCGAGCGTTCCGGTGTTGACCACGCGTGTCCAGCGCTGGTTGCCCGGATACCCATAGCCGTAATTGGCGATGTTTGGCACGCTGATCGAACCGTTGTTTGTGAAGTACCTGAGAGTCGGTGCATTGGTATAAACCCAGTCAACAAGTTGATTGGTAAGGATCAGCATCCCGTTTACCGTGAACGACTCCGCATCCAGATTGAACGCGCCACCCACAATCAGTCCGTCATTCACCACAACGTTGGTGCTCCGCGCAGTAAACGAGTGAACAACAACCGCCTGCGTGCTGATCATCCCGTCAGCACTCAAAATCAGGCAGTGAATCCCACAATCAATCGCATTCGTGACCGGACTGAAATAATTGCTGCTTCCGTCCGCTGACCAAACCCAGTTCGAAAGCACGATTTCGAACTGATTCGTCCACAGCCCGCTCCATGCTCGAATATTGCCGAAGAATCTGTCAACGCTCGGCTTGGCAAGATGCGCAATGGTCAACAGGCCGTTCGTTGACCTGAGATCGTATGCGAGGTTGGGCGAGTCAATGCTCGCACCTGCACTGCTTATGAGGTGATTGGCCTTGATATTAATCGCCCCCATGCCGCGCAACCGCGCATTGCTCAGGTCCAGTTTGTCAGCATAAACATCGATTCGCCCCGGCAGATTCGTTGGGCTGGCCCCGGGCACTTCTGGAGAGCGCGACTGGATATAATCAATAGACGCAGAGTATCCGGCATAGTAGTTCGTAGCCAGGCGGTTTGAGAAAGACATGTCGTAAACTATGCTCTTGAATAGCTCAGTGTTTCCGTTCACCCCAAACGCAAAATCCGCAGGCTGCGTCCTCCACACTTCGTACGCATACGGGCGGCCGGTCATGATGGGGACTGCCATCTCGTTGGCCACAACAAGCAGATTCGTCTCGGCAGCGAGGTAGTCCAGGAAATAAATGCCGTCAACCTCTTTGTCACCCGTAACATTGTTTGTGGTTGAAGCGCTCAACTCAACTGCAACGGTGTTGAATGCGGTTCTCGAGAATAGCGACGAAAACCTCGTCCGCACCTGAATGTTGGTATCGTTAACTCCCACAACAACCGCCTGCCGATAAATGTTCGTAGGAACAAACACATTCGAAGTCGTGCCATCGAAGTTTGTTAGCACAACGCTCACACCATCAACATAACCCGTGTACGCAAAGGTCGTGTTGTATGAGCTTGGAACGAACGTGGAAAACCTCGTGAGATAGGTGCCGAATTTGTTTGAGACTGCATGGCTGGGCGTTTGGGCGTTAATCCCTTGTCCGGTGAATTGCAGGATTCTTGAAGTGTCAATCGGCCCGCGCGGCAGCGGCTGCTCAGTTATCGCCGGGTCCTGCACACCCGCCCCCCAGTAAAGGTCATAGACCGCGTTGTCAGGGTCGAACAAATCCGGAATGCCGTCATCTGTCGTGTCGTAATACGTATTTGCACCCATGTATGATGCCATTGATTCAACAGCCAATGCACCCCTTGTCAGATTCACATAATCACCCTCGATCCTGAGGCTCCCCGCATTCATCACGCTAAGCAAGCCCGGGCTGACCACGTTTGTCGCGCGAATGTGCAGATATGTCGGCGCCACCATGTTGCTGTACCCAAGCATTATAAACCCTTCCTGGGCAAGAATTGAGCCCGTGTTCACAAACTGCCGCGCCGGCCGCCGCGTGCCGAAATCGTCGGTGCAATCGAATCTGAATCCAGGATACCCCATCATCGTGCCGCGATTGGTGTAATCCAGCACGTTCATGAAATCAAAGATCGCCGGCGATGAATCAACCACAAACCTGCCGAGGTTGATGAACGCATACGCATCAATCTGTGGCATGTTGGTCCATGTCACGTTCCCGGAGTTTATATACACCGGAATTGTGAACGGCCCTGCCCGCAGACCGGCTGCCGCCAATCCCAAAATCAATGCCGCCAAAACGAATCGTTTCATGACTCCAAAAACAACACTGCCAATCCAAAATGCCCGCCAACAGGCTTCATTGCCCTTGTTGATCAAATGGGTTTCGCCACGGACTGGGCCCTTCATCAACCTTGCCCGACTGCACAAGGTTCTCAATCGTCATCAGGCTCGTCCCAGAAGGATAAACAACCGGCGCGTTTGTCGTCCCGTCGTATGATCCCCACCAGAAACCAAGGTACCCATCTGCCTCGCCGCCCTCAGGGCTGTTGATCAGGTACTGCCCAAGCTTCGAGAATGTAAGTTCAATCGGAGGCGAAATCATCCCCGGCCCATCCAAAGCCGTGCCCGAAATCCCGTTGATCGCATCCTGATTGACCCAGCCCGACGTCCTCAAGAAGAACACCGGGAAACCATCCTGACTCAACCCAAGATCCGCCGCCGAAAACAGAATGTCCGGCTGCGCCAAAGCCCGCTGGACCAACTGCTTCTTGATCGCCGAATTTGTCACATAATAATCGACATACACATTCGTCATCGGAACCCAAAAACCCGTGTACGAGTCAAAGTCCACCCGCGTAAAGTTCAACTTGTCTATCCCTGTCCGCAATGCCTGAAGCACAGCAGCATTCGTGCCCGTGACGTTCGTGTAAACAAACCCCGGCGGCGCTGCCCACGGCGACGTGCTGTCGGCGCCTATCAGGTAATTGCCCTCCTTCAAGGACCGTTGTGCGGCAACGACGTTCGTGGCAAGGGTTTCCATGTTCACGTTGTTCTTCCTGTATATGTACCTGAGCCCGCCCACATCGTCGCGTGTCAACCCGGTGTAAAACAAACCCGGCATGCTGTTAACATAGTAACCGGAGGCATAAATCGTTCCGCCACCTGTCATAGTCGCTGAAACCGAGCTCACACTCGGAAGACTGGGATCGACCTCGAACTCAACAGCTTCGTAAACGTCCGGGTTGGTGTAAGTCTGGAAAATCAAATATGTGTAAAGAGTCCCGTTGACATATGCGGTCGGCTCGAAAGTTACCGGATCAAAGTTCCGCTTAACCACAACATAATAGGGCACATTGTCTATTACAAGCCGCGATCTCAGGGTCCAAGCATACCGCTCCGCCGGGCCCAACCCCAACGCCTCCAACATGGCCCCCATAACCCATGACTTCAAATCCAGCAAATAAAGCGCGCTCGCACGGTAGTTCACACGGCGCGTGTCAAGGGGATACTTTGACAGGTCCATCTCGGAAAAAGGCGGCAGGTCGTTGAAAACCTTCATTGCTTTCTCGACCTCCTCAACTCCTTTGGCACCAAAGTAGTTCAAGAAAGACTCCTCAAAACCGTAGGTTATCAACGGGATGTTCCACCGATACTCCTCACCGAGATTCATAGGGCCGCCAATGTCCGCTGTAATGTACGGAATGTTGTACCCTATTTCAGTGGTCTGCCAATCAGGCAGCGGCCCCAACAGAGAGAACGCGCCGACATGCCGCATCGCGCCCGCCGCCAACACACCACAAAAAACCAATCTCCAAAAAGACGACATCATAGAATAAACTAACGCACTCGAATTACCCGATAGTACGAAGCCGATTCTGTAGCCGGAATAACAATCTGCCCAACCGACGACGCTGCCAACTGCGCCGAGCCCGCATCAGACCAGACTTTCAAATCAGCCGACGACTGCACTTTATATACAAACCTTGGAACCGCATTCCATTCGATCAATAATCCGCTGCCGCCCGCAGTCGGCCTTGCCTGCATCCGAAGCACACTAGCCTTGTCTAATGGATTGGTTCCGGCCAAAAACTCTGCCCAGTTGCTCGCACCGTCTCCGTCACTGTCAACATCACCCCGCGGCCAGGACGATTTTGGCTCGGCCCAATACATCGCCTGCCAATCATCGGGAAGCCCGTCTCTGTTATAATCCCAGCCCCATGTTGTGCCAGTAGCAGGTTCTGAAACCGGCGACACTTGGCCGTCCAAAAGCTCGACTGCTACCCGGAACGTGTGGGTGGAACCAGGATTAAGCCATTCAACAACAACGTAATTGCTGCTCACAAACGTCGGATTAATCTCACCATCTTTGTAGAGTCTGTACCCTGCGAGGTTGGTGTAACCTGCCGCTGCGGGCCAGCTCACCATCAGCGTATTGGAGTCCAATGCCGCAACAAACGGCGGGTCCGGCTTAACCAAAACAGTATCCGCAGCGTATCGCTGACCCAAAACCTCAAAACTGGTAGCCCCGCCCACGTACCCGGCCCAAACCACCAAGAACCGTTTCTGACCGTCTCCGGCAACAGCAGGCTGAATCTGTCTGCTAATCGTTGTCGTGTTTACCCTGAATTCTTCCCCCGTCGGGACACCGTCCGCCCCAAGGTATCTCCCGTAAATCCCCTCGCGCGAACCATCCTGCCTGTCACTGACCCATACCGCCAGCAACCGGTTCCCAACCCGCGCAATGCGCGGACTGTGCTGGCTTTCGGCAAGGTTCGCGTTCACCACCAACTCATCACCCTGCCGGACACCGCCCTTGTCGAATGCACACGCGGCTATGTCCCACCCGTTCCCGATTTCCTCAGCAGCAAGTCTGCTCCATGCAACAACAAAACCGCCGCCCGGCAACCCGCAAACCGCCGGATTCGCGCACGTGGCGTTTCGCACATTCACTCTGAATTCGTTGCCAGTCGGATCGCCACTTGCATTATACCGCCGCGCATACACATCAACGCTGTTCACATAGCGCTGTTGCTCGCTAATCCAGACAACCACGTACCCGCCGTCTTCAAGCGCCGCAACAGCAGGCGAACGCTGATTGTAAACGTTGAATTGGTTAACCTGCGTCTCAGCACCAAGCTTCTGACCTGCGGACGACAGCCGCTGAGAAAACACACCTTGCATGCTACCATCCTGATCGTAACTTACCCAAACCACTGCGACGCTGCCGTCCTTCAACCTTGCAATAGCAGGCGTCCCCTGTTGCCCCGTGGTAAAAGTGTTCACGAGAATGTCGTCTGTGACGAATGTACCACCGGCAGAAATCACGCGCGCGTAAATGTCCTGTTCACCGGGTTTGCCCCCCTGCCAGACGAATATTGCGCCGCCGTTCGCAAGCATTTGCACAGCGGGATTCTCCTGGTCACCAACCGTATTCTGGTTCACCCGAACCAATTTGGTCGAGATGGGAGAAAGGTATGAGTTCAACGCTATCGCACCCACACCCAGTCCGTCTCCGTCAATACCGTTGTCCTGCCACACGGCATACCCGCTGTCAGCGCTCAAACTGATTTGCGGGTTGGTCTGGTCACCGACCATCCGGCGTGTGACCGGGAATTCCGTTCCATCTGGAAGAAAAGCGAGCTCGGCCGCAACCAGCAAAGCCGAGGCCAACGGCCAACACATCATCGCCAAAGGGCGAGCAGCACGCGACAACGACAACATAAAGTTAGTGGTTTCTAGCAATGCACCCTGCATTTGTCCACGTTTTCTTAACGATTACCATTAGCACCAAAATCGATCTCGAACTCTCAACCTCACCAACACATCGCAACACCAGTCAATCAAGCATTTAACTTGCCATCTGCCATCACAAGCGCCCTATCTTGTTCCCAATCGACCATCAATCCCGCAAGGCCACTGCAACCAGCTCAATTGAACAATGTCCCCTGCGCCGTATTCGCAAGATTCTCGTCCAGCTCAGCCAACAAAGACTTGAACCCCCATCTCGAATACAACCGCCTCAGTTCATCTGGCCGAGGCTCTCGCGGGCAAAGCCCCTCAGGCCCAACACCCAAAGGCACACTGTCGTTCAACCGTATCATCTGCTGATTCCGCCTGACCGTCTCCGCCGCGCCCCGCAACAGGTCACGCAAACGGACCGGTTCTACCTCCTCAATCCGCGCAAAGAGGCGCTCGCAGTCCCCGAACTTCTGCAGCAGTGTCGCCGCGGTCTTCTCCCCAACACCGGGCACACCGGGGATGTTGTCCACACTGTCCCCGACCAGGCCAAGCCAGTCCACAATCTGCTCTGGCCGCACGCCTGTCCGTTCCACAATGTCGGCAGGAGTCAATATCGCTCCGCTTTTATCATTCGGATTGATCAGGCCGATCCGATCCGACACCAGTTGACCAAAGTCCTTGTCGCTGCTTGCGATCACAACATTCATCCCGGCCTTCTCGGCGGAACGCGCAAGCGTTGCAATCGCATCGTCAGCCTCAACACCGTCACAGCAAATTGATGGAATGCCCTCCGCTTCCAACCATGCCATCATCTGATCCAACTGCTGTTCCAATGCATCCGGCATTGGCGGGCGATTTGCCTTGTACTCCGGTAAAAGTGAAATGCGCTCGGCCGCCAACCCTCCGTCCCACACAGTTGCAATGTGCGTCGGTCGCAGCAACTCTCTCAGTTTTCTGGCGCTTTTCACAAACCCGTAAATCGCGTTCGTCGGGAAACCATCCGGCGCCGACAAACCTCTTATAGCGTGGAACGAGCGATACGCATAAGCGTGACCGTCCACCAACAACAGCCGCGGACCAAATCCATAACTCGATGCCATCACACGCTTTACGAGCGATCAAAACGCCTTTGCGTATTCATTCCACACACAGCACAGCACGCTTTGGCGTGCCCGCCCAGCGCCAACACCCTGTCCAAAATTCAAAGTGCCGGAGCCGAACCTCCAATCCGACAGGTCTTACTTGGGCGCCGCAGTCGAAGCTGGCGTAACCGGAGCAAACGGAACCTGTGGTGGTATCTTGTTGGGATCGTACGGCAGGTTGTCTTCCGTATGAATGCGGTTACCAGCCGGATCGATGATAGTCGGCGTCACAAAAATCACCAGGTTCCGTTTTGTGCTGGCCGACCCCTCGCTTCTGAAGAGCCGCCCCAACAAAGGCAAATCGCCCAACACAGGCACCTTGTCCTTTACACGCTGCACTTTCTCGGAAATAAGCCCGCCCATCATGAGTGTCTGCCCGTCCCAAACAATCGCACTGGTCGTCACCTGCCGCACCCTGAAATGCGGCAAAGGATAATCAGGCTGGTTCGGCAGATTGCCCACCTGCGCCCGATATGGATTCGGATCGTAACCCAAAAACTCCGTCACAGTGGGAATCAAATTCAACTGAATCGTGTAACCGTCAGCCGATACATGCGGAATCACGTCCAATGTAGGCCCAAGTGGAACCGGGACAGTCACAGGCTGAATGGTAGGAATCGCAGCCGCCTGCTGCACAACCTGCGCTCGCGCCACAGGCACCAGCAAAACAACTGCCACCGCCAACGTTCTTATGATATGCGATCTTCGTACGTTCATACTCTCCGTAAAATGAGAATCAAGCATTGTTCCTGCCCTCAGAAGCCACCAACACCAACCGTGCCACCTACAGTGCCGCCAGTGGTCACTGGCGTTGTGCCTACGCCTGCTCCAGTCGTGCCAAGCGTAGTAGCGCCTCCGCCGATTCCGCCGACACTCAGCGACGTGACAATCTGCTGGATGTCAACAGCCTGGATTTGCGCCTGCCGGCCGCTCACTGTGGTCACCTTCGGCGCCGCCAAAATGTCCACGCCTTTCCGCTGTTCCAACGCCCGAATCACAACCCGGAACTGCGGGTCGGTCAGAATCCCCGTTATCGTTCCAACAGCCGGTATCGGCGTTCCCTCCGCAGTCGCGTTCCTCAAGCCACCAGTCAACAGTTGGTCCGTACCCGGACTGGGTTGGGCGGTCGGTTGACCAAACACGCCCGGAAACACTCCGTAAGGGTTCGCCAACGATTCGCGGCCTGCCACTGAAGGATAAGTCCCGGCGCCAGCGCCTATCGCGCCCCCGTTCATCATGAACTGACCAAGGTACCAGTCGAAGCCCAGCGCCTTCGCATCTTCCTGGCCAATATCCACAAACTTCACTTCAATCGTTACCTGGTCCGGAGCTATGTTCAACACTTGCAGCGCAGCCTCGATAATGTCCAGCTCCTGCAACGTCGCACGAACAAGGAGAATCCCAGTCCGATCATTGTAAAACACAGCCTTGCCCTGGGCATTTTGGAAACCTCCGGCAAACTGACCGTACTGGCCTGCGCCAATGCCGCCTCCGGCCAGCACGTTTGTCCCACCCAAATCCACACCTGCTGCGCTGAAGTACGCGCGGACCATCTGATTGATCATCGA
>JARYMD010000240.1 GCA_029907285.1 Verrucomicrobiota bacterium
CCTTGTAGGCAATCCACGGCCGGCCGATCTCCGACATCAGATTGATTGTCTCTTGCGGATCGCGGCACCAGTAGTTGTCTATTGCGTAATTGTCGATCACTTCCTTGTCCTGGCCGGGCTGGCGGGTTGACCAGTAGTTGGTGCTGTGCAGGGTCTTCACATAGAAATCCGGATTCAGCCCGGCGTCTTCCACGGCCTTGATTGTGCGGTTTTCGTGCCCCGCAACACCCGCAATCAAGCCGTGATCCTTGATGATCTTGATCAGTTCCCCAATGCGCCGCACGTCGCCCTCGCGCGTCCACTGGTCTCCAAGGTTGCCCAGCAGGAAAGCGCCGACAGCGCCGACCTCGACAGCTTCCTTGACCGGTGTGCGGAGGTCGTCCTTGCCGGGATTGAGCTGCGCGAGGTATTGAATTTGCCCGCCCCGTTCCTTGTATTTGCGGTACACGTCGATCGAATGCGGGTCGCCCGGGTACGCCACCATCGTGTTGACGCCCTCGCGCTCGCAGCGCGACCATGTCTCCATGATTTTTTCGTCAGTGAAATAGTGCTTCAGCAAAGTTGACACGTAGATCAAATCTCTGCTGTGAGCGTACCCGCCAATAAGGTTGCCACCGCAGATCACGCGGCTGATCCGCACTTTCCCGATCTTTCCTGCGGGCATCGCATCGCCCGAAGCAGCCGCAGCATCGGTCGCACTGGCGCGCGCCAGAATCAATGCCCGTTCTTCAAGACTCAACACTGCAGGAACAGCCGCTGTCGCAACAAGTGATTTCCGAATGAAACTGCGTCGTGGTAATCGAGCTTTCATCGCCACAAACGCTGCCACGTCCGCGCTGCTCTTGCAATACGACATTATTGGCAGTTGCCAGGAATGCGGGCGTTCATAGCCGGGCCAATGCGTTGCGGGAGCGCGGCGATTCTTCGCCGCACCCAGCCGGTGAATATTCGGGCGCCGGGTTTGTGTGATCGAAACTGGTGTACCATCGGTCTTCGGGTTGATGCGGCCGGGGACGGCCGCGCTCCCAGCGAATCTTTCGACGGGCCAATTGCGTGGAAAACTGACTTAACATTTACTGAAGCCGCGTAGCAGGATCGCTACTGTCATGCTAGAGGCCCAGAGCGGCTGCACACGGCTGCGCGGTCGTGGCTGGATCGACATCAAGGACCCTCTTAATCCATGGCAGGGGCAGGTGGACGCTGTCATTGTGCACGACAACAGTGACGGCATCGTTCGAGCAGATAACAAATCGCTTGCTGGGCTGGTGTTGCCGTATGGCAGTGGCGCCGCCCAAGGTCTCAACGTGCCATGGGACATGCAAACTGAATTGATCGGTGTCCCCGAACCGGCTGCTGCTGGAACAGTTGTTGGGGTGAGTTTGCTCGTCGGCGCCGCGTTGGCCCGTCGGATTTCAAGAGCCAGAAAAACCCGCAGTTGAATCGCGCCGCAGCATTCATTCGTCATTGAACGAAATGGCCGTGGGGCAGCCGCGTTTTGGCGATGCGGGCCGCGCACCGATAACGATAAGCACCCGTTGCATATTGTGTGCGCCGCATGCCTGGCCGGTCGGAGGCGAAGCTTCGCTAAACGTACAAGGCCGATTCAAGGTCTCGCACAACCACGCTCATGTACGGATAGCGTTTGTCAGGCTCGGTCTCGATGCACTTGAGAACAATGCGTTCCAGCGCCGGAGGAATCGCCGTGTTGAGTTCAGTGGGGTTGCGGAATCCACTCCCGCGATCCAACTGCCGCGCGAGAACCTCAGCCGCTGTTTCGCCCGGGAATGGTTTTTGGAAGGTCAGAAACTCATACGCTGTAACGCCGAAGGCGAAAATATCTGCGCGGTGATCGACCGGTTGGCGTTGCAACTGTTCTGGCGACATGTAAGCGGGCGTGCCGGGGTTGCCTGACAACCTGCGGGGAGACTCGGGCCGTGGCATGGCGAGATCAAAATCAATCAGGCGAACGTTTGCGTTTCGGCTGACCATGACGTTTTCCGGCTTGAAATCCATGTGCATGTAACCGCTTTGGTGCACGTGTTCCAACCCAATCGCCATGTCAATCAGAATGTTCCCTGCGAACTCGGCCAGGATTGGATCGTTTTGTGCCATTAACAGTTTCAGGTTGGCGCCCTCGACGTACTCGGTGGCGAGGTAATGGCAGCCTTCGATTTTCCCATGACCGATGTATCCGATGATGAACTCGTGCTTTTCGATGTGTGCGAGAATCTCGCAGCCGCGTATGAACCGCCGCCTCGCCTTGAAATCGAGTCGGTGATCATTGCGCAGGCACCGAATTGCACAATGGTTTTGGGCAGAATCGGTTGCAAGCCAAATGTCGGCCATGCCACCGCTGTTTATCAGTTCATGCAAATAGTACGGTCCAAACGGGCCCGGTTTGCGATGCCCACTTTCGTCAGTCCACTTTTTGCCGAATCCGAACATGCGCGCCCTGAAGTTACCATTTATCCGGACGACTGCCAATGCGGCAAAGCAAACAGTGCCTGCAAAATCAAACTCTTTGGTATCCGAGTCGGATTCTGGGAAACCCGCGCCAAGCCTAACAAATAGTCATTCTTCTACAGTGTGTCAGTATTCGCGTTGCCGAAATCGGCTCTGACGGGGAGCACGATGTGCGGTCTTGAAATCGAGATTCTCTCGTCTGGGCGCGGGTTTCCTGGGCCCGGAAATCTCACCGGGGTGAAGGCACCGGCAAATCCGAAGGGGTGGCCGGTGAGCTTTGCGAGAGCCGGCATACCTTGAACCTTCTCGGGACACCTGATTCGCAGATCACTCAGGGTGTAAAACAGGGGGCTGAAAGATTCACGGCCCGGTGCAGCCGTGGCTATTCGTCAAGGCATGTTCGCACAACCGAAGCCAAGGTCTCCACCAGATATGGCTTTTGCAAAAAGCGCGTTTTGGGCGGGAGGTTGAACCGGCCCTCGGCTATTTCTGTGCTGTACCCGCTTGTATAGACCACCTTTAGTGATGGATTGTCTTTCATGAGCTGCGCGGCCAATTCGATGCCGCTGATGCCCCCCGGCATTACTATGTCTGTCATCAAAAGATTGATTCTGGAAGCGTGGTTTGGCCAGAGTTCAAGCGCCTCACGTCCGGACCCAGCGGTAATCACAGTGTACCCAAGGCTTTTCAATGACACTTCAACTACAGAGCGCACGGCGGGTTCGTCTTCTACGATGAAGATTGTCTCGCCCTTTCCGCGTGGCATGACACGGCGGCTGGTTCTTTCACCTGCAAAGTGCAAGGACTGACAGCCGGGCAGGAAAACCGTAAACCGCGAGCCCTTGCCAACAGCGCTC
This sequence comes from Verrucomicrobiota bacterium, assembly GCA_029907285.1. GTDB lineage: Bacteria > Verrucomicrobiota > Verrucomicrobiia > Limisphaerales > J093 > JAAYVR01. The sequence goes on from JARYMD010000240.1 coordinate 3,321, forward strand.
TCCACTTCTATGCGACCGCCATGCTGCTGCACAATGCCGTGGACAGTCGAAAGCCCCAAACCGGTGCCCTTGCCAACATCCTTGGTTGTGAAGAAGGGCTCGAAAATGCGTTCCATCGTCGCGGCATCCATTCCAATCCCCGTGTCCAGCACGCTGAAACAAATGTACACCCCGGCGTCAGAGAGCCCTTTTTGGGCAGCAGTCATTTCGTCGAGGGTGATTGCAAAGGTCGATAGCGTCAATGTTCCGCCTTGTGGCATTGCATCGCGCGCATTTACAACAAGGTTGACAATGACCTGTTCCATCATGCCCGGATCAGCCTTGATCAATGGCAGACTTGACGCGTAATTGCAGTTCAGCTCGATGTGTTCCCCGATGAGCGTGCGAAGCATCCCTGCCATGTTTTCCAAAATCTCATTCAAATTGACGTGTTCATACCTTGGGGATTGCTTTCGGCTGAACAGCATCAATTGCTTGGTGAGTCTTGCTGCGCGTTCTGCACTGTCAATGATATGCTTCACATAGCCTTGCGCTCTTGATTGCGGCGGCAAATCCGATTGCAACAGCGAACTGTTTCCGAGAATGGTTGTCAGAACGTTGTTAAAATCGTGAGCCACACCTGCGGCAAGTTGGCCGACAGCTTCAAGCTTTTGGGATTGCCGCAACTGCTCTTCGACACGTCTGCGTTCGTTCTCAGCGTGTTTCCGCGCAGTAGCATCATGAAAACACCAAACACGGCCAACGATCTTGTCGCCGACTTTCTGCGCTTGTGTATAACGCTCGAAAACCCGGCCGTCCTTGAATTCGAGCATGTCTTCATGGCGGGCCTCGATATCCTCGTAAAGCTCAGCCAGCTTGGATTTGAATCCCTCCGGGTCTTTGAGCTGTGGAGCCACGTAATCAGCCATAAGACGGCTGTCTCTTTTTGCCATGACCTCTTCTGGGACGCGCCACATTTCCATGAATCGCCTGTTGTAACTGATAACCTTGCGCTGCAGGTCAACCACTAAAATGCCATCCTGGGTCGAGTCCAGAGTAGCCTGCAGCAAAGAAAACGACTCTTTAAATGACTCCTGAGCCAATCGCCTCTCGGTTATGTCCCAGAATACGCCTTGAACACCCGCGACCCTGCCTTTTTCATCTTCGATCCGGCTCTTGATAACCCGCACCCAGCGTTCCTCACCATTGGGACCGCGATTGATTTCGTCGGCATCGAACGTTTGTCCAGTCTCGAGGATATGAAGGTCGTCTGCGCGGTATTTCTCCGCTGCATCTGCCGGGAACAGGTCAAAGTCGGTCTTGCCAATAACCTCACTTTGTCGAACCCCGACAAACTCACAAAACTGCCTGTTCACGAACGCAAATCGCCCTTCGGCATCCTTGCGAAAGACACAGAGTGGCAGATTCTCGACAAGCGAAGAGTACAACAACTCCGAACGGCGAAGTTCCTGTTCCACGCGTTTTCGGTCAGTAATATTCCGCGCGATGCCCTGAATGCCTATTGGCTTGCCATTCTCATGCAAAAGCCGAGTGCTGACCTCCAACCACAACCTGCGCCTGTCCTTGGTCAAAACCTCGACTTCATAGGTTGTGGTCACGTCCTTCTGCAACTTTTCCGCAATGCGCTGACGCACTTTGTCCAAATGCTCAGGCGCAACCACGTCGGTAATGTTAAGCTTCAGAGTTTCTTCCCGGGTGTATCCCAGGAACCGTTCAGCCGCAGGGTTGAAGAAAGTGAATTTGCCTTCCAAATCAAGCGTGTAAACCAGGTCGCTCGCGTTTTCCACGACTTCTCGGTAGCGCCGTTCAAGCGCAGCTTCGCGCTCCAGGTTCTCGCGTATTTCCCGTTCCTGCTGTGCGACACGCCGGCGAAGCCTGATGCTCCACAACACAATGAGAACCCCGCCCGCTCCCAACAGTAACCCAACACGCAACAATGCCGGCGGAACGCGCCTCGAAGGAAAGAGCGACTCTTCCCCGGCCCACTTTCGGAACGCCGCACGCCTGTCCGCTTCCGTTAAGGTTCCAAGACCTTTGTTCAGGATGGCCAGCAATTGAGTGTTTCCTTTTGCAACAGCGAGATGCTGGGGCAGCGTGAGCACTATCTCCTGCAATATCCGCAGTTCCGTAAGTGACACTTCGGTTATGACGTGCTGTCCAGCGGGCAGGACTTCGAGCATTGCATCCAACTGCCCCAGCACCACTTTCATCAAACCTTCGCGCGTGTTGGACACCGGCTCCACAATCAGTTCCGGATGAGCCTCTCTCAACCACGCATGCGCGCCGTAATCCTGCACAACTCCAACACGGCGGCCTTTGAGGTCTCTTATGCCCTTGTACTGGGACGAGGCCTTGTTGACGAACAGCACCAACGGCACCTCGAGATACGGCCGCGTGAAATCAAGAAACTCCTCCCGCTCAGGGGTCCGCGTAAGCGTTCCAAGAACATCCGCCTCACCCCGTCGCATCCCGGCGAGAACCTCACTCCACGTCTTGTAACGCACCGGTTTGATTTCAGTCCCGAGACGCTGCGCAATCAAATTCAGCAAGTCAGGGGTAATCCCGCTGGCTTCGCCATTTGGCCCAATGAACTCAAAAGGCGCGAATGCCGGATCGGGCGCATAACGCACCGGCCCATGCCTCAACAGCCATGCCTGCTCTTCCAAAGTCAATGACACCGCAGTGGCGCCGCCGTTCCCGCCAAATGCCGTGAAACATGCAAGAAACAGCGCTGCAACCACGCACAACACAGCACAGCCGCGGAAAACCGAATCTTTCGCAGAACCAGCACGGATTCCAATTCCACTGCGCAGTTGCGCCGCTTTCTCCGAGACCGCTTCGTCGCCAGTAAACACAGGCTGTTGGAACTGGTGACCGGGGCTGTGGGGCCTGTTGAAGGCGGGAGTATCGAATAGCCGGATGCTCGGCAATGTCCCTCCGGGTCTTCCGAGGCAGCAGGACAAAAAACCACGAAAGTAACGCGGCGTTCGAGACTCATTCCAGAGTCCTGCTCTCCCCCTGCCGCCCACAGTCGCATTCACAATCGCCCGCTCCATCTCTGCACTGCCTGTCAATGGACCATCTCGGTCACAGACATAACAGTATCCTACACCCCAACAATCTACGGTCCAGAATTTTCTATGCGACAAAACCGGGACTGCGGGGGCGCTCCTCACGCAGCGCGGATGTGGATTCTGAGATTCTTTAGCCCGTACATTCCGCAGCCCGGAACAGCCGGAACCAAAGTTGCCCAACGGGCAGCGCCCCGGCTCTTGCACCCTGGGACCTTCAATCACGCCGGGCCGGGGAATATGCCATGCGACTCCGTCGCCGGGAAGAGCGCGCTGATCAAGCCCCCACTGCACGCAGCGCTGCCGCGGATGCA
>JARYMD010000241.1:0-2349 GCA_029907285.1 Verrucomicrobiota bacterium
TGCCGCCCCTCCGGGGTTGGTTGTGAGCTGCCCGGGGCAGACGGATTCAAGCAGCGCGGGTTGAGAGCCGGAACCAGGAGTCAGGCGTGCGAGCAGCATGGGAACACAGCGCGGCGCAGCCAATAGGGCGGGCTTTCAGCCCTTGGATTTTGCAGGGTGATGATGGAGATCGGCCTTGTTGTGGGGCTTCACCCCGCGCTGGCATGGGGCGCGCCGTCAGCGCTTTGGCCAGCGGCTGGTGAATTGCCGCGTTTGTCGATGGGAACGTAGTGTTGCAGTGAAGGGCCGATGTAGAGCTGGCGCGGTCGAGAGATGCGGCTCTTTGGGTCGTCCATGACCTCTTTGAAGTTGGCTATCCAGCCCGGCATGCGGCCGATGGCGAAGATGACAGGGAACATTTCGACAGGGAGGCCGATGGCGCGCATGATGATGCCACTGTAGAAATCGACGTTGGGGTATAGCTTGCGTTCGATAAAATAACTGTCGTTGAGGGCGACTTCCTCGAGTCTTTTGGCGATGTCGAGGAGTGGATCGCTGATGTTGAGTTTGGCGAGGACATCATCACAGGCGCGTTTGATAATTTTGGCGCGTGGATCGTAGTTGCGATAAACGCGGTGGCCGAAGCCCATGAGGCGGCGGCCTGATTTTTTGTCTTTGACTGCTGCGATGAACTGTGTGCCGTCGTCGCCTGACCTGTAGATTTCGTCGAGCATCTCGACGACGGCCTGGTTGGCGCCGCCGTGGAGCGGGCCCCAGAGGGCGCAAACGCCTGCGGAGGCGCATGCGAACAGGTTGGCCTGTGTTGAAGCGACCATTCTGACAGTCGCTGTTGAGCAATTCTGCTCGTGGTCGGCGTGCAGGAGAAACAACAAGTCGAGGGCGCGGACAACCTCGGGTTTGAGGTCGTAGTCCTCGTACGGGTCCGAGAACATCATGTGGAGGAAGTTGGCCGTGTATTTGTAAGCTTTCTTCGGGTAGATAATGGGAAGGCCGCGGGATTTGCGGTATGAGAATGCGGCTATGGTTCGGACCTGAGAAATGAGCCTTGCGGCGTGGACATCGAAGCGTTCGACGTTGCGGGGGCCGTTCAATCCTGCGTAAAAGCAACTGCTCGCGTTTATCATGGCGGAGAGAATTGCCATTGGATGCGCGGTTGATGGGAACCCCTCGAAGTGGTACTTCATGTCTTCATGGAGATTCTGGTTTTCGGTGAGGAGGTCCGAGAACCTTCGCAACTCGCGTCGAGTTGGCAAATGGCCGTAAATGATCAGGTAAGCTGTCTCGATGAACGTTGATTTTTCGGCCAATTCCTCGATTGGGATGCCCCTGTATCTGAGGATTCCTTTTTCGCCGTCGATGTAACTTATGCTGCTTCTGCACGAACCGGTGCTTACGTAACCTTCGTCGAGGGTGATGTAACCGGTTGTCTCGCGGAGTGAAGCGATTGAGATGGCGCGTTCGCCTTCGGTTCCGACGACAATTGGCAGCGTGAAGGTTTTGCCATCCAGCTCGAGCCTTGCTTCCGGGCCGACGTTGCTATTCTTGCAATTCATTTGGTGCTGATTGGTTTTTTCGAATTCTGAAAACAACCGGCTGTTCATGCAAGCTTTAGCCCAGCTCGCATATTCCGCAGCCCGGCGTAGCTGGAACCAAACTCAGGGCTGCGGGCGAACAAAGGCATTCGATCGGCCAACCCGCGACCCGGTTGAAAGTTGCACGTTGAGCGTTCCTGTCCGTTGACCGGATGGGTTGTCTGTTTGGAAACGTTCAACGTGCAACGCTCAACGTCCAACTTGCAAAGTGTCAATGCTCAATTATTGCTTGTTTCAGTTCCGCCTAAAGGCGGGACTCTAACGGCCGTGGGCGCCGCATCGCCCAATGTGCTGGACCACCCATCGCCGCTAGAGTTCCGCGTTTACGCGGAAAACTGGAAGCTTTCTGGTCCTGATCATGGTAGCCCAGCGCTTTGGCCTGGGTCGACGGGTGGCCTGCGGCGCTCGAAACCAGCGGCGTGTCTGTCCCCGTATGGCCCCGTTCGATCTCGCCGCTGATCCCGATGGATTTTGGCGCGCTGGCGCGGCGGCAGTGGGCGTTGGCAGGGGCGAAGCGCTTGAGGGGCGAAGCGCTTGGAGTGCGGCAGCTTGCTGCCGCTCTGTTTTTATGCGCAAACAACGTGCCTGTCCCCATATCGGCATTCGAGGGGTTGCCTCACAGACTTCGGCAATCGCGGATTGGAACAAGGGAGCAATTGGGGGTGAGATTTCCGAGCGAATGGTGCACCGAGATATCAGGTTAGAGCAGTTCCAATGCGATAACGGATTGAGCGGGAAACTCGATTTGCTGGTCAAC
>JARYMD010000241.1:2359-6678 GCA_029907285.1 Verrucomicrobiota bacterium
GGTTGTTTTCAACTTTGCTTTACCTGGGGCGAGGCCGTAGTTGCCGGGTTTGATTTGCAGAGTTGCGGTTACTGGCTGGTCGCCGGGATTGGCAAACAGAAGAACGGCGCGTTTTTCCCCGGGGATGCGCCATGCGCCGGTGAGGACTGCGTCTGTTGTGACCCACCATTCACCTGACCATTGCCAGTCAGCGCGCAACGTTGGCATTTGGCCTTCGAGTTTGGGCGGGCGATCCATTTGGCCTGCGTAGAAATACCTTTGAAACACGGCGCGCGTTGAGATGATTTTCCTGAGGAATGCAAGGTTTTGCGGTTCGGATGCCTGCGATGGGTCGAACCACCCGATTTGTTCGCCGAAAACGAGCTGTTGTGCAGCTTTCATTCGGAGAGCGAGGTCTTTGGTTGGGCCGCCGCGGTAGGCGCGGCCGAACATTTGGATTGTGCCGCCATAGACAGCGGGGAAAACCGGCACCTGACCGTCGTGCTGCCAATGCCATGTGAGGTAACCGTCCATCCACCGGATGAACGGCTCGCCGTTGCATTCGGTTGTAAGGGCGCTGTTTGGTGGCATGGCCGAGCGGATTCGGTCGAGCATTGTCCAGTAACCTTCGTTCCACCAATGGCCGCCTCCGGCGGGGTGATCATGTGATTTGTCTGCGCAAAGTGTGGGTGGCGCTGCTGCGATTTGGTCGATATAGACAGCGCGTGTGCCCTGTTGTTTGAGCAGGTTGAGGACGATTTCGTGGACCTTGTCCTGCCATAATTTTGTTGTGGGACACATTACGGCGAGGCGGACCGGCTCCCCGTTGGTTTCTTTGCTGCCATAGCTTTCGAGAAACGGCTGGCCGCTGTCCATTTTGGTGGCGGCAGGAAGGGCCACGCTTGAGAATTGGAAATCCTCCGGGCCGCGGTCGTGCGAGTCCCAGAGTCTTCCGTTTATGTAAGGCATCACGAAGACGTCGGCTTGCTGGAGTTGGGCGACTGCGCCGGCGAAATCTGGTTTTGTGGGGAAGTAATGCGGGTAATCGTTGTCGAACGGGATTTGGTGCCAGTTGTACCAGTGGAATCCGACTGGCAGACCGATGACATTTCGGAACCTTTTGACGGCGGGCAGGCAATCGTTTGGCGCGCCGCCGGTCATGACCCAGACGTTGAGTTGGCGCATCCACAAGGGAGTGTCTGAGCGCCCATCCGGGGCAAGTGCCGGCCACCATTTGGCCTCGTGGCTGGCCCATTCACGGTAGATTGTTGCCGCATCGAACCAGTCGCCGCGCAGCAGTTGCCAAACAACACGGCCGTCAGGGGAAAAACTGTTGCCCGGGGAATTGAAATTGGGGGCGGGGACCTCGAACTTTAGATGCAGTTCGCGGGCGGCTGGGTCGCTCTTGATGTCAATGTATTTGGTGCTGCCAAATGGATCGTGGAACCCAACGTACAAGCCGGTTGGTTTGTCGCCTGCGCGGTAGGCGGCCACAAACTGCATTGCGCACCAGCCGCCGGGATAATCACCGTGATACCGGAAATCTTTGCGCCAAACGCCCTGCTGAACTTCGCCGGGGCCGCGCGGGAAAAGCACGGACGATTGTTCGCCCGGTTCGGCGATGGCAAGCTGCGGGAACACAATTCGCCGGAGCGCAGCCTTGGCTTTGTTCTGGACGTCGATGTTCCAATGGAAAGCCGAACTGTTTGAATTGGTGTGCAACGTGATTCTTACGGAGAGTCCTTCGAGCGCTTGGTTTGTGTGGTTCGCGAATGCGAACACGAGTGCCGAGGGCGCGTTTGTGTGGGAAACCTCCTGCCATCCGGACGCGGCCGAAATGGTGAGGTCGGCATCCGAGCCCGGTTGTCTGAGCACGAGGTTGAACAGTGGGAGTGACCTGGTGGCCAGTGTTGTGGCGGTGGACAAGTCGATGAGCTTGTCGATCTGGAGGCCGTCGGGTGCGATTTGGAAAGTGCCCTGCAAACCGCCTGCAGTGCATGTGAGAGGATGGCCGGGGCCGGGTGCGGTTGCCGCAGAATCGGCGGAACGCGCTTGCGGCAGATTCAGAAGCAATCCCAGTGCAAGAAGGAGAACGGCGCAATGTTTGGACTGCGTTGATTGCGCCGGTTTCAAGTTGGGGGTGACTTTGGTGAAGGTGGGTGCGGTGCAGCGGATGCGAAAGACTGATTGGCCGTTGGCGATTCGGCTGCGGGCGCACCGCTTTGTGGAATTGTGTGATTGCATTGCAGTCGGCAACAACGTTAGGTGCACAATCACAGGTGTCAACACTCAGTCGCGGGCTCTTTTGCCGCGGCGTGATCAGCAGCAGCGATTGGTGCGTACCCTTGGAACCGTGTGTAGCCCTTGTGAAATGTGAGGAGAATGTCGCCGGTCGGACCGTTCCTGTGTTTGGCGATGAGCAGATGCACGATCTCGAGGTCGGGCTTGTTCTTGACCGGCGCACTGATTCGGTCCGGGTCGTTCCATTTGTAGAGCAGGCCGACGATGTCTGCGTCCTGTTCAATTGCGCCGGATTCACGGAGGTCGGAGAGCTGTGGCTTGCGTGGTTTTTCCGACTTTTCGACTTCGCGATTGAGTTGGGACAGGACGATAACGGGAACGTTTAATTCTCTGGCGAGGTCTTTCAGGGCGTGCGAAACCTCGGCGATTTCCTGTTGACGGTTTTCCTTTCTTGGCTGGTCCGGGTGGCACAACTGAAGGTAATCAACGATGATGAGTGCAATGCGGTGCCGCTGGCGGAGGCGGCGGGCGCGGGCTTTCAATTCGAGCGCAGAGAGGCCCGGGGTGTCGTCTATGTACAGCGGAGCTTTGGCAAGGGCCTCGGCCGCGTCACGCATTCGTTTGAGGTCAGCCTTGCTCATGATGCGGTCGCGCAGGAGGGCAAGATTGACGCTGGCACGCGCACACAGCATCCGCATAACGAGAGATTCAGCGGACATTTCCAGACTGAAAACGGCCGTGGGGAGGCTGCCGTTCATGGTGACATGTTCGGCGATGTTCATTGCGAGAGCTGTTTTGCCAACGCTTGGGCGTGCGGCGATGACGATCATTTCTCCGCCGTGCAGTCCACCAGTGAGCCGGTCGAAATCTGCGAACCCGGTCAGGACGCCTGCTGGATCGCCGCCGTGCTCGAAGAGGAACTCGGCTCTGGCGACGGCTTTGGCGGAAAGTTTCTCTATTCCCTGCGGAATATCGAGGCGTTCGCTATTGACTTGGAAAACCTGCTGTTCAGTCCGGTCGAGCAGCTCGGGAACATCGCTGGAATGGTCGAAGGACCACTCTGTGGCGGCAGTACAGACCTGGAGAAGGCGTCGTCGCAAGTAATAATCGCGCAGTATATCGATGTAATAGTAGAGGCTTGCCGGCGCGGGGGCGGTGTCAGGCAGTTGTGCGATGTAGGGTTGTCCGCCGACTGACTGGAGGCGGTTCATGTTGTTGAGGCGGTTGGACAAGGTAACGACATCGACCGGTTCGCCTTTGCGACTCATTTCAAGGATTGTTTCGAATATGGTGCGATGGCGGATGTCGTAGAATGCATCGGGCCTGTGGCCGATTCGCTCGATGAACAAGTCGATCCCTTCTGCGGGATCGAGGAGCATGCACCCAAGGACGGCTTGTTCTGCTTCGGTCGAGTGAGGGGGCAATCTGTGAAGCTGGCTGGGGCCATGGCATTGAGCGTGGCCGTGCAGGTCAGGTTGAGGCGGGTTTGGCTGGTATTGCTGTGGGGCGTTTGTTGTGTTCATTGATTTGGCGGTGTTGGAAACAATTTGGTCTGCGTTTGACAATGCTGTTTTGCGGCTCATGTTCGCTATAGAAATATGGTTCGCCATGCATGGCGTCAACAATAAAGTCTCATGAACTTTGTTCTTGCCAGCGCCCGTTTCTGCCACAATGATTTCACTCATGAGTGCGGTGGGTGATCGAATTCGCGCGCGGCGGCTTGAACTGGGGTGGACTCAGGAGAAACTGGCCAGTGAGGCTGGCGTGAGCAAGGGGTTCCTGAGTGATCTTGAGAGCGGGAAGCGCAACGTTGGGGCTGAGACGCTGTTGTCGATTGCGACGGTGCTTGGGGTGTCGATGGACTACCTGATGAAGGGAGGGCCGGTGCGGGTGGAGACCGGGGATGTTCAGATTCCGGGGTCGCTGGCGGCGTTTGCGCGGTCGGCGGGATTGACTTTTGCGCAGGCTTTGACTCTGCTGGAGATGCAGCGTCAGATTGTTGCGTATCGGAGCGGCTCGAAGCGGCGGGATTTGGAGCAGGTTGACTGGAGGCGGTTCTACGAATCTGTCAAGGAGTTCATGTAAATGAGGGTGTTGGA
>JARYMD010000242.1 GCA_029907285.1 Verrucomicrobiota bacterium
CTTACGTCGGCGGCTACGGTTCCACCGACTTACGTCGGCGGCTACGGTTCCAGCCGGTTTGGTTTAATAGAGCCGTTCCGTCCAAAGGCGGGACTCTCACGCCATTGAACGCGCTGTCGAGCGCAGGTGGTCGGTCTGAGGCGGAACCTCGGCAATGGGCGATGGCAGTGACGTTCAAGGCGCTGTCGAGAGGCCAACAATCCATTCGAAGCGGATTGTGACTTCGTCACCGGTTTTTATGAGGCCCATTGCAAGCCGAGGCGCCGGGGGAGCGATCTTGAAATCCGTCATTTTGAGAGCCTTTGTGCCGCTGAACTTGAGCCTGTCGCCGTCGAGGCGTTCCATGGTGACTTCCATTTCGATTGTGTTTGTGACGCCGGCGACCTGGAGTTGACCCTTGGTGATGAACTTTGCGGGGGAACCAGATTCAGGGACCGGGTCTTTCACTGTCATGGAAGTGAGCTTGTAAGTGATGCGGGGGTTCTCGGCGGCGCGCATGGCTTCGCGCATTACCTCGTCCATTTTTTCACGTCCGGCAAGGACGGTGCTTTTGAGGGAGGTGACCGGGATGAAGACCTCGACGTTTGGCGGGGGCGCCTTGCCCTGGACGGATTGGACGGACTTCAGTGTGAGGTCGGTCCGGAAAGCGGGTTCGACTTCAAATGAACCGCCGATGATTTTTCCCTCGGTGATCCAGTCATGAACAGTCGAGGTGCCCTCGATTGTGACTTTTGCGCCGCCGGGTTTGGAAACGTAACGGAGGGTTTCTGCGGCGAACAAATCGCAAGACCATGCGGCCAATGCTACAGCCAGCGAGAACATCAATTTTGTCGTTGCTGTCGTTCGTGTTCTCACTGGTGAGTGCGGATTTGGATTGAGATTGCATGTTGTCCTTGTCATAGGTGAGCAGTGAGGCCAATCGGACGATGGTTCAACCCAACTCAAAAACGGCGGCGTCAATCGTGATTCTTTGATTCCCGGCAATGGCCTGATTGGCTTTCAAGGCGGTGACTGTTGCCTCGTAACCCTCGGCCCAACCGGGCGCAGGCACGCGTGTTTTGGCGATTTCCTCGAGGTACTGTTTCAGAGCATTGGTGTCAGAGGGATCGTACGCGGACGTGAAATCGCGGATTGCGGCCTGATGATTGTATGAATTGATGACGAAAGCTTCCAATGCATACTGCAATGGGGATTTGGGGTCTTGAGGTACTTCGGCGGGTTTCGCTGTCTGATTTGGCATGGCTTTGCTGTAGCCTGCCGCAAGGACGATCCCGGTGGACTTGTAAAACTGTTCTTTTATGGCATTGATCTCCCAACCGAGTTGCGGGGCGTCAATTTCCCGGAACATCCACGCGCGCCGATCCCTCAACATGATGGCGCAATCGCTGCCGAAAAACAGGTTAAGTTCGGCGTCGAATGAATTGCCCAATGTGGCCTCGTAGGTGAGAAAAAGGCCGCCCGGGTATTCGAAAACTGCGACGACATTGTCTGGGACGGTGCGGCCGTCACGCCATTGGCGGAGCGATCCGAATCCGGTGACTGCCGTCGGCCTGAGCATGAAAAACCAATTTGCGAGGTCGATCTGGTGAATGCCGATCTCGCCGACAAGCCCCGGCGAAACGGCATGATCAAGCCGCCAATTGACATCCTTTTGTCGCTCGGGTGTTGGGGCGGCGGCGCGCCAGCTTTGTTTCTTGTGGTATTGCTGTCTGGCTTTGATGGGACGGCCAAGAACGCCGGTTCGAATCGAGGTGGCAAGGTTGAGCACCTGCCGGTCGGCGCGGTTTTGGAGGCCAGCCTGGAAATTGACCTTGATTGTTTCTTTGGCTGCCTTGGCGATTGCGCAGGCGTCTTCGATGTTTGCCGCCAGAGGGGCCTCACAATAAACGTGTTTTCCGGCCTTGATCGCATCCAGAACGATATCGCGATGGAGGTGTGATGGTGTGGCAACGATGACACCTTCGACCTTGGAATCCGCGAGCAAGTCGCGATAGTTTTCGAATTGCTTTGCCTCGGGTGCGAGCGTGGCGGCGCGTTTGAGGGCTGCGGGATATGTATCGCACACGGCGACCACTGGCGCATTTGGGAGGACGGACGCAGTTTTGAGCAATTCACGGCCCCAAGGGCCGCAGCCGATCAGGCCCAAATTGACCGGCGGCGATTGGCCCTTGTAATCAGTAGCACTGTCAGTGCCGGATACGGGCGCGTTTGTGTCTGCCGCGTTGCCTTTTCCGGCCAAGGGTGTGCCGGCAAGCGCAAGGATCGCAACAGAACCATCCTTGATAAACTCCCGGCGGGTTACCTCCGCCGGGCAAGAGTCATAAGCTGTGTGGTGAGGCAGTTTAGGTAGTTTCACTTTTGAGGGAATAATGAAACCCTGTGCATCGCGCTTTGCAAGCACCGCGTCGGTACGGGGCGGCTGCGACGTTGGCCCGGCGGTTTGACACCGGGCCAGAATTCATGAGCAGCGACAAGTTTAGGGCAACTCCTTGATCCTGATATTTCGGAACGCGACGTTGCCGTGATCGCCCTGGAGGAAAATGCTGCCCGGTTCATTGACACGGTCATCGAGCTGGCCGCCGGTTGGGCGATCGACCGTGGCGTTGTCGATGATTTTCTCGCCGTTGAGTATTACAGTGACCTTGTTGCCCATGATGGTCGCCTCGACCTCCTGCCATTGGCCTGCCTTGCGCGAGGCCATTTTTGAAGGCGCGATCAGGTTGTAGATCGAACCATTGCTTGTGCGGGACGGCGCTTTGGCATCGCCATCGTCCAGAATCTGGATTTCATGCCGGCCGCGGAGATAAAAACCGCTGTTGCTGTTTTTCGGCACCATGTATTCGAACCGGACGGTGAAATTCATGAATTTCGCGTCTGTGACGAGGTCGGTGCCGTGGCCGTCTTTTGGGACCTGGTTGACCAGCATGCCGTTTTGAGCGCTCCAGCTCTTGGTGCCGTCGGGATTGCGATAGTGCCAGCCGGTGAGGTCTTCACCATTAAAGAGCGGCTTGAACCCTTCGCGGAGTTCAGCCTCGCTGAGTTTGACGCGTTTGCTGACTGGCTTGGCGTCGCCGGGTTCAAGTCCGACCGCCCACAGAATGGCGCCGAGATAATGCTGTTTGATGTCGGGTCTTTCTGCGACGTCTTTGCGATGTCCGAGAGACGAGTACAGCACCCGGCCCCGGCCGTACTCTTTGCACCATGCGATGGGGTAATCGCCCGGGGTCCCGTAATTGGGGTGCTTGTCGAGCGTGAGCAGCCCGTGAACCTTGCTCCGGTTAAAGTTTTTGAGCAGGTAGATTTCGTCCATGACACGGAAGGTTTTCGGGAAATGGCGTGTTGCTGGGTGAGAGGCGTCTTCGACAATGACTTCGACTTCGACCTGTTCGTGGTGGGTCTGGAACTGGCCGCCGATCATGTCGATGTATTCCGGGAAACCTGCGAATGTGTCTGTTGCGGCATGAAACCCGACGAACCCCTTCCCTGACTCGATCCAGTCGAGAAAACCCTGTTTGTCTGGCAAAGGAAGGTCGCCAGTCGTGTTGTTGAAGACGACTGCGTCGTACTTGTCCAGTGCGGCACGCGTCATTTTCTCCGCCATTTCCTGGTCTGTTCTGACGTAATCCACGCTGAACTTGCCGGATTGCTGAGCAAGCTCTCCAAGCACCTTGTCAACAGTGGGAATAACATCGTGTCGGAAACCTTTTGTCACCGAGACGACCAGCACCTGCTTTTGCGCTGCGCTTGCGCTCATCAGGAGAGCAACACCAGTGAGACAAGCTGCGAAACGAACCAGATTCTTGGGGAATTCAGTTTTCATGATTTTTGCTAATCTGTTTGGCACACCATTTACAGTGGAGAGACGTTTCTCTTGTCACCGGCATTCATTTAGCGCCAATAACCACAAACGGCAAGACGAATGGTTGCGCATTTGAAGCTTGCCGATTCCGCACTTCAAAACGTGCGGCGCTCGTCGAACCGTGACAGGCCTGCCGCACGGGCGGCGCGCATCGCATTGACATACTCCTCGATGGTCAAAGTGCGGCAAAGTTCGCGCGGGTACTTGCCAAGCTGCGCACGGAGAAGTGCGCCGTCGGGGTGATACTGATTCATTATGTTAATGTAGGTCTTCGGGGATATTTCGGTGGCCAGCCACGAAGCGATTTCCGATGTGCCAGCCATGCCGTTGGGCAGGACAAGGTGCCGGATCAACAACCCGCGCCTGGCAAGACCGCGGGCGTCGAGTTTGAGTACGCCAACCTGCCGGTGCATTTCGCGAATGGCCTGGCGAGCCACTTCTGGATAATCCGGAGCCGCGGAAAGCAAACCGGCCTTTTCGGCATCCCAATACTTGAAATCGGGCATGTAAATATCGACCACACCGTCAAGCCACTTGAGCGCCTGCACCGAATCGTAGCCCCCACTGTTATAGACGATCGGCAGTCGCAAGCCTTGCTGCGCCGCGAGTGCAGTTGCTTCAAGCATTTGAGGAACAACGTGGCTTGGGCTTACCCAATTGATGTTGTGCGCACCGGCCTCTTGGAGTTCGAGCATCATCGCGGCAATGTCACTTGCGGTCACTTCGCGACCTGAATCGCATTGGCTTATATCCCAGTTTTGACAGAATACGCATCGCAAGTTGCAGCCCGAAAAGAATATCGTTCCGGAACCACCCCATCCGCGCAGGCAATCTTCCTCGCCAAGGTGGGGAAAATAGCTGGCGACCCTCGCCATGCGGCCTGTGCGGCAAAACCCCCGCTTGTTTTCCAGGCGGTTTACATTGCAGCGACGCGGGCAAACCCGGCACTCGGCGAGCTGACTGATCGCTTCATGGGCGCGTTTCTCCAGCACACCGGTTTCGAGCAGGGCAGTATATGCCGGGTAACTCTGGCTTGCGTTGGCAGTGGCTGCCATACCACCAAAACATTAGTCTCTAACCCGGCAATCTCCCCGTCTTCCGCGCCAAATGAACGCAAAGCTTCATTCCGGTGAGATTCCCCGGTTAAGCGGGTGTCTTCTGGATCAATTTAAGGCATGCGTCAAGGACAGCCTCAACTTCCAGTGCGCTGATTCCGCCCGGGTTCGCCAGCAGTGTTACATTTGCGCCGAGTGGCCGCCAGACTGACGGGGCTGTCGGACCCCAGAGCGCCAGTGTTTCAACGCCCAATGCGGCGGCGAGGTGTGTGATGCCTGAGTCGTGTCCGACGAAAGCCGAAGCGGATTGGAGGAGTTCGGCGAGGCGGGTTAATGAAAGATTTCGAGCCAGTTTGAGCCTGTCTTTGGGCCACAGGCCGGCGAGGCGATCCGCGCGCTGGCCTTCGGCTTCGCCGGCAATCATCAACAGGCGGCAGTTTGTCCTCTTTGCCAACTGATCCAGCAGGTTCACCCACGAATCTTCAGGCCAGTTTTTTCGTGCGCTGCCGCTGCCGGGGTGGACAGCAAGCGTCGGAATTGCGTGTTCCGTGTCGAGCGCCTGCTTCGTGATCGGAATGCGCAATCTGGGAACCGGGTCAGGGTTGTCAAAGCCAAGGCATTGGAGTGGTTCGAGAAGGGTTATTGTTGCGTGTTGCGGGGCGTGTTCATCGGGCTGGTGGCATCCGCGCAAATAGGTCGCCTCCGAAAGCCTCCTGACATTTTCCTGGAATATGCAGTCCGGATCGTAAATGTAAGAAATGACCAAATCGAATTGGTGGAAGAACTGCGCCACGGATTCAGGAAAGGCTCCGCTTTTGACGAACATGTGGCTCAGCAGTGGCGACTCGATTGTGTAAACGGCGTCGGCAAGACCGCCGGCAACGGCCAGTTCGGCTATGTGTGGGTATCCGAGAACATCGATCGCCGCTTTCGGCCAGCGTTTGCGAAGCGCGGCCAGCACCGGCAATGTCAGAATGAAATCGCCGATTGCGCCGCCTCGGACAACAAGTATTCGCGTTGGCGAGTTTGGGAAATGCACGAATTGATGATGCCGAGTTTGGCGCAAGCTTTCAAAAGCTTTGGCTGTTTGGCGGGTGATTCAAGGTGATGCACAGCATTATGCAAGGGCTCTTGAAAGGCAAGGCTCGCAGCTCATCACACTGCACTGCCCGCGCCGCGTTCGTCACCTTGGGCCGCATCTTTCGCAGGCGGGCGTAGCTGGAACCAAAGCAGCCGGGGGGACACTGAGTCTGGGACTGCGGCGGTTGATGAGCGCTGCACGTTGAAAGCTCCCCTCAATTGACCGATTTGGTCGTCTGTTGGCCAGAGCCAAGGCCCGTATGGCCGGCATATTTGTAGTGGGGCGGACGGCACACCGGACAAGCTCCGTAGGGACGGCATCGCACTCAAGACGCATTGTGCAAACCGGTTGGCTCCGTTGCCGGGACCGCGCCGGGTTTGATGCCGCCCCTACCCCGGAAATCTCACCGGCCGCCCCCTCCGATTCACCGATGCCTTCATTCCGGTGAGATTTTCGGGGCCAAGGCCCGCATATTTCGTAGCCTTCTCAAGACACACCGACTTCAAACAGTATTCAGGCTACATTGTTATATCGGAAAATCATTCATATTTGCGAAGATTTTCACGCCGCGAGTTTGGTCAGTTTGTCTGTATCTGTTTTTTGTCAGCAAGTAAGGCGCTCACAACAGCACGATCTTTGGAGGTGGGTTGGATAAAGTGCCAGGCACGTTGTTTGCGCATG